>LJCR01001444.1 GCA_001399705.1 Kouleothrix aurantiaca | reverse complement strand
GTGATTGCCACCCTGGCGCTGATGGCGGCGCAGGTGCTGGTGGGCATGCTGCAAGTGGTGCTGGCCAGCGGCGGCACGCTTGGGCAGCTGATGGCGACGCGCGGCGCACACCTGGCCGTCGGCGTGGCAACCTGGTCGGCGCTGGTGGTGCAGGTGGCGCTGGCGCTCTACCTGCCGCAAGGGGCCACGCCCAAGCCGCTCGCCGCCGAGGTCGTGGCGAAGAAACCTTCTAAGCTCAAAGACTATATCAGCCTGACCAAGCCGGGCGTCATCACGCTGCTGATCCTCACGACCGTCGCGAGCATGTACATCACTCCGGCAGGCATGCCGCCGCTCCAGTTGGTGTTCTGGACGTTTGTGGGCGGCTGGCTGATGGCTTCGGGCGCGCACGCGGTGAACTGCTGGGCCGACCAGGATATCGACATCAACATGGGCCGCACCAGCCGCCGCCCCATCCCGAGCGGGCGCATCCCGGCCTGGCACGCGCTGGTGCTGGGCATTGTGCTGGGCGCGCTGGCCTTCGCCATCCTGGCGGCATTTGTCAACCTGGCGGCGGCGCTGCTCTCGCTGGCGGGCTATTTCTACTATGTGCTGATCTACACGCGCTGGCTGAAGCGCACCACGCCGAGCAATATTGTGATCGGCGGCGGCGCCGGCGCGTTCCCGCCACTGGTGGGCTGGGCCGCGGCCACCGGCGGGCTAACCTGGGCCTCGCTGCTCTTGTTTGCGATTATCTTCTACTGGACGCCGCCGCACTTCTGGGCGCTGGCGCTGATCCGCGAAAAAGATTATGCCCGCGCCAGCGTGCCGATGCTGCCGGTGGTGGCGGGCAGCGGCGAAACCAAGCGCCAGATCGTGCTGTACACCGTGCTGATGCTGCTGATCACCATCCTGCCCACGCCGCTGCGCCTGTTTGGCCTGGCCTACCTCGCCATGGCGCTCCTTCTGGGCGCGATCTTCCTGCGCTACGCCCTGCTGCTCTGGCGCGACGGCACGGTGCCAGCCGCCTGGGCGCTGTATAAATTCTCGCTGCTCTACCTGGCGCTTTTGTGGGTGGCGATGGTGCTCGACCGGGTGCTGTTCGCGTAAAACGGGGTTCAGTAGTCAGAAATCAGAAGGCACGAAGAATTGCAAAATTCTTCGTGCCTTCGTGTTTTGCTGGCAGGAAAAGTAGTGTAGTAGATAGTTCTCCACAGATTACTTTTCGTTTCTTCTTCTGTGTAATCTGCGTAATCTGCGGATGGTAATATCCCTGCTTAATGTGCGATTGGTACGCGCACAAGCCGGTAGGCACGCTTATCGGCAGGTTGCGTTTCATACACCAGCCAGACCACGTATGATTCCTCGCGGGTTGGCGCGCAGCCCGTGTAAGGCTCGCAGCCGGCATTCCAGGTGCTGTACCCTACCAGGCGCGCACCGCCCAACGACTGCTCGAACCACGGCAGCGCGAGCGCGCCACGCCACACGCCCAGCCCGGCCAGCGGGCAGGCCAGCATCACAATCACCAGCAGCGTGGCCACCAGCAGCGCCCAGCCTGGCCAGCGTCGCTGCGCCTGTTCTGCTTCGCTCACTGCGCGCCTGCCTTCACCTACAACGCAACGGCCTCGAACACACGCGACGTTCCGAGAAATAATCGCTTCGAACTTCGTGCCTTCGTGGTTATCGCACCTCTCGCGCTACCCCGCGCCCAGCTCGACCTCGCGCCCAAGCCGCGCCGACTCGTAGGCGGCCAGCACCACGCGCAGATTTTCGCGCCCGACGCTGCCCGGCGAGGGGTTTGGCGCGCCATCCAGCAC
>LJCR01001443.1 GCA_001399705.1 Kouleothrix aurantiaca | reverse complement strand
AGCGCGCGCTCACCATCCGCGAGCAGGCGCTCGGGCCGACCCACCCCGATACCGCTCTCAGCCTGAACAACCTGGCGATCCTGTGCTACTACGAAGGTAATTTCACCGAAGCGGCGCGGCTAATGCGGCGGGCGCTGGTGATATGGGAAAAGGCGCTCGGGGTGGAGCATCCCCAAACACGCAGCGCGAGGGAGAGCTTGGGCGTGATTGAGGCGAAATTGAGGGCCGAGGGGGAGACGCGAGACGCGAGCCAGGGAGACAAGGAGACGAAGAGACAGAAGCGCTCATGGTTGGAGCGGCTGCTGGGAAGGTAGAATTTGGGCCGACACCCTTCGACACGCCCTTCGACAAGCTCAGGGGAGCCTCAGGGCAGGCTCCGGTCGGCCCTTGACGGCGATGCGCCCCTATGCGTTCCTACGACGGATCACTGGCTCTTTGCGTTCGGGCGCTGGCTCTTTGGTTGCGAGGTCGTAGAGCTGCGATGCTCGGCGATACTTGGGATCGGTGCCGCTGCGGGTCTTGATACCCCAGCCAGCGCGGATCGCTCCGGCTTTTGTTTTGTCGGCGCTGGTGAGGTTATGTCGCAGCGCTCGCGCGAGAGCGATCACTTCCTCGGGCGTGGCCGGTGCGATTTCGCCTTCTTCTGGCGTGGGTTCTCCACCGTGGGGGGGCGTGGATTCGGCGGCGGGTAGCGGAAAATCGGCCGGCACGCTGGGTGGTGCCGATCCACCGATGGTGTAGGGCTCGCGCGTCTCGAATGCAAACATCTGGCCGGTTCTGGCGTGCGGGTCGCGGCCGGTAACGGCGCGATACAAAAGTGGCTCGACCAGGCGGCCAAGCTCAACGAAGAAGCGCCAGGCGAGTGCGGCGAGCTGGCCGGCGTGGGCTGCCAAGAACTTCGCGGCGGCTGCAAGGAATGGCAGCAGATGTGCCGGCGCGTTTCTTATCTTCTGGCGCGTGCGCTTGGGTAGGAATGTGGAGACAAACAGCAGCACGGCGGCGACAAAGAAGATATTTTCGAGCATGGCGCTTCTCCTGATGCGTATGCAATACGCTGCTACTCGGCTTCGGCCATTTGATCTAATCGGATTGGTGCGACCGACAAAAGGATGCCCAGCGCCAACGCGAGGATGAAGCCAAGCGTGGTGTTGGCCGCGCCCTTGGTGGTGTCGAATTCGCCGATGGCTGCCAGCGCTGCGATTGGTGGCCATGCCGCCAGGCGAAACATTTTTGGCAGAATGCCGCCCATGTTGATCGCGCTGTCGATCACGAAGCCGGCCCAGCCGATTGCATCGTTGGCCTGGTTCGCATCAAAGAGCGCTTTTTTCATCTTATGCAGGACGAAGAATTCAAGAATGATCGAAAGCGTGATGGTGATGGCGTAACCTTCGGGCTCGGCGGGCTGGCCAACCCACTCACAGAGCCAGTAAGTTGTGAGCCAGGAAGCACCGTGAAGTGCCCATGATCCGATGCGGTAGCCGTTGAAATACCTGGTGCCAACGTAGCCTTCTGCGGTTTTCATGAGGATGTGACTCTTTCTGCATTTTGCATCGTACGATACAATAGGCGCCGGGGGGCGCTGTGGTGACTCCGGCGCTGTGGCGTGGTAATGACACGCCACAACCCCGCTCTACGACGACTGACGACCAACGACCGACCCTTCGACAAGCTCAGGGCAGGCGACCCGCTATCCTGCGATTTGGGCGAACACAAGGTTCGCCCCTACAATGACGCTTCCAACGCCTTCCTGGCTGCCTCTAATCTCCTCTGTAGGCTCTCGATTTCTTCTAATAATG
>LJCR01001442.1 GCA_001399705.1 Kouleothrix aurantiaca | reverse complement strand
GTATTCATAGACTTTCAGCGGCGACCAGAAGAAGCCGGCGGCGCGCAGGGCCGGGTGCGGCGCGGTGTTGAATGGCGCCACGCCCAGCGATGCGCCGGCCAGCAGCTCGGGCACAGCATCGTGATCCACCGCGCCGGTGAAAGTGAAACGGCCCGGCCATGCCGCCGCCAGGCGCTCGGCCGGCGCGCGCTCGGGGCCATCGCCCACCAGCCAGAAGCGGAAATCGTGGCCGAGCGCGAGCAGCATTGCGGCAGCCTTGACGAAATCGAGCACGCCGTGCCAGGCGCGAAACGAGCCAAGAAACACAATCGTCGGCGGTTCGGCTGCGTCGGCGGGCGGGGCGGGGCGCGGCGCAAAGCGCTCGACCTTCGCGCCCCATGGCAGCTCCACAATCTTGTAGCGCGGGATGGCGGCCGGCACGGTGGTGTGGAGCGGCGTGACGATTCGGCTGGCCCAGTGGCATTGCGCCACCGCCCAGCGCTGCATCGGCCCGCCCAGCGCATCGTCGATCCTGCGCTTGCGCACGGCCGGCGGGTCAACAATCAGCGCATTCACTTCCAGAATGCTTGGCAGGCCGAGCCGGCGCGCCGCGATCATGCCGCTGCCCGCGAAATTATAGTAGCGCTCCATGATCAGGTCGGGTTGCACGGCGCGCGCCAGCCGCATCATCAGCGGGGCGGCAAGCAGCGACGCGCCTTTGGGAAGATCAATATGGTGCAGAAAGAAGTTGGAGTAGCGCGCCGACACGGGCCGCGCCAATGCCGCCATGTTGCCCCGGCCCGCGCCGGAGCTTGCGACGACATGCACATGATGGCCACGCGCGGCGAGACCGTGGGCTACTTCAAATGTATGGGTGGAGCCACCAAGCACGCCAGGGACGGGGATGCCGCTGGCCACATACAGGATGTTCAAATTCGCTCGTAGCGCTCCAGATCCAGCGTGATCACCAGCGAGCCCGGGGCGGCGCGGCTCGCGAGCGCAACGGCCTGATCCACCGCATTATCTTCGACGCCGACCAGCAGGGTGGTGTTGCCCTTGCGCAGAAACCCGCCCGTCGAGGCCAGGCGCGTGACGCGGAAACCCTGCTCAACAAGCGCGTCAACGGCCGAGTCGGCGGCACTGTACTCCGTGACAAAGACCAGTAGCTTCATGCCTGCTCCTCTTCTCAATAAACCTGCGGCATTATAAAGCGCTCGGATGCGGAAGTCAACCAATCCAGCGTTGACATGAGCGGGCGCGCCCGATACAATAACAGGTGCGCACAACGTTCAATAAAGAGTATGCTGATCTGCGCCCTGTAGGCGTAGCGGCATCCCGTTTGCCAGTGGCAGCATGGGCATGGGCATTTGTGATGAGCGAGCCTGCCATTCGGATTGCATTATTCGGTGCGCTTGAAATTACCCACCAGGGCGCGCCGCCGCAGCGGCCTCCGACACAGCGCGTGCTTGCGCTGCTGGGGTACCTGATCGCGCACCATCATGTGCCGCAAAGTCGCGACAAACTGGTCGACATGCTGTGGCCGGATCTGCTGCCGCGCCAGGGCCGCCGCATGCTTTCCGACACGCTTTGGCACGCCCGCCGCCTGCTGACCCCGCCCGGAGAAGACGATACGCCGGCCTTTGTGCTGGGCGGCGACACGGTTACGTTTCGCCCCGACGAAACCTTCTGGATCGATACGCTCACGTTTGACCAGGCGCTTCAGCCCCCCTTTGCCGACCCGGCGCCGGTGCGCGCGGCCGTCGAGCTGTATCGCGGCGATTTCCTGGAAGATTGCTACGACGATTGGGCGCTCTACGAG
>LJCR01001440.1 GCA_001399705.1 Kouleothrix aurantiaca | reverse complement strand
TTCTGGAGCGACTGCGCCAGCTCCTGTATCAGGTCGACTGGGGCGAGCTCGATTACCTGATCATCGACATGCCGCCCGGAACCGGCGACATCGCCCTGACGCTGGCGCAGTCGCTCCAGAATGTGGGCCTGACCGGCGCGGTGACGGTGACGACGCCGCAGCAGGTGGCGACGCTCGACGTGCTGAAGAGCATGGAGATGTTCAAGAAGGTGAACGTGCCGCTGCTCGGTATTGTCGAGAATATGGCCTACTTTGTGGCTCCCGACACCGGCACGCGCTACGACATTTTCGGCACGGGCGGCGCCGAGCGCCTGGCCGCGCAGCTGGGCGTGCCGCTGCTGGGCCAGATCCCGCTGGGCATGAGCGTGCGCGCGGGCGGCGACGCCGGCCAGCCAGCCGCCACCAACGAGCAGCCCGACGCCTATGCCAACGTGTTTCGTGCAATTGCCCAGCAGCTGGCCGCGCACATCAGCGTGATGGAATACGCGTAAGTATGCAGAAGCCAGCAGTCGGGCGCCCGGCACCCGGCGATTGGCAACTGACCCCAGGTGATGTTATGCTGAACGAAGAGCTACGCGGGACGATTCAACTGTACAGCAGCGCGGAGCAGGCGCCCATCCCGGCCTACGCCACCGACGCGCCCGCCCACGACGGCTTTGGCCGGCGGATCGACTACCTGCGCATCTCGCTCACCGACCGCTGCAATTTCCGCTGCGTCTACTGCATGCCCGCGCTGGGTATGCAGTTCCTGCCGCGCCCCGAGCTGCTCACCAGCGACGAGCTGCTGCTGGTGGTGCGCGCGGCGGCGGCGGCGGGATTCCGCAAAATTCGCCTGACCGGCGGCGAGCCCACGCTGCGCCCCGACCTGGTTGAGATCGTCGCGGCGATTAAATCCACCCCCGGCATCGAGCATATTGCCATGACGACCAACGCGCTGCGCCTGGGCAAGCTCGCGCAGCCGCTGAAAGACGCCGGCCTGGATCGCGTGAACATTAGCATCGACACGCTCGACCCGCAGAAGTTCCGCCAGGTGACGCGCGGCGGCAAGCTGGAGACGGTGTGGGAAGGCATCGAGGCAGCTGACCGCGTGGGCCTGCGCCCGATCAAGCTCAACGCCGTGGTGGTGCGCGGCCTGAACGAAGAAGAAGTGCCGCAGCTCGCCGCGCTCACGCTCACATACCCTTGGGAAATGCGCTTTATCGAGGTCATGCCGCTCACCGGCGTGGCGGATGTGGCGAGCGATGGTGTGGTAAAAACCGAGGAGCTGATCGCGCAGCTGGAAGCCATTCACGGCCGGCTCGACGACCTGGGCCTCGCGCCAACCGACTCGGCGCGGCGCTATCGCATCCCTGGCGCGAAGGGCAAGCTGGGCTTTATCAGCGCGGTGAGCGACCCGTTCTGCGCGACGTGCAATCGTATGCGCCTGACCGCCGATGGCAGGATGCACCTGTGCCTGCTGCGCGACGATGAAGTTGATCTGCGCGCGGCCATCCGTGGCGGCGCGAGCCAGGAAGAAATTGAGAATCTGGTGCGCCACGCGGTTGCGCTGAAGCCGTGGGGCCACGGCCTGCCCGAGCAGGTGCTGCCCACGCTGCGCGGCATGTCGCAGTTGGGCGGGTAATAATAATCCACAGATTACGCAGATTACGCTGATTATATGATGCAAATATAATCTGTGCCATCTGCGTAATCTGTGGATATTTTGCTCCTAAGCCGGGCGCGGCGCGCGCACAATCGCTTCCAGCAGCGTGCTGTTCGGCACCACTACCTCACCCTCGCCGGTGCGCAGAACTGTGTTG
>LJCR01001441.1 GCA_001399705.1 Kouleothrix aurantiaca | reverse complement strand
GCCGCTGAAGGTGATTGTCGCGCCAGTGTTGTTCAGCAGCGTGACACCAGTGCTGGTGCTGCTGACCGCGCCGCTGAATGCCACCGTTCCGCCGGTTTTATTTTGAATGTTGACCACGTCGGCCGCGCTGTTGCTGATTGTGCCAGCATAGCTGATTGTGCCAGCGCCACCGCTCACGGCAAAGGCGTTCCCGCTCGCGCCCGACAATGCCCCGCTGCCGAGGTTCAGCGTGCCATCGACGCTGGTGAGGCTCACATTGTTCGTGCCGCCGCTGGATGTCACCGCGCTAAAGGTGGCGTTAGCCGTGCCGCTGCTCAGGCTCAGCGCCGCGTTGCCGGTGCTGAGTGCAACTGTGTCGAGCGCCAGCGTGCCGAAGCTGCTGCCGCTAATCGCGGCCCCGGTGGTGCTGCCGATATTCAAGCCGCGCACGGTGTTATTCTGCGCCAGGGTGATGCCCGCGCCGCCGCTGTTGCCGATCGTTGGCGCGCTGCTGCCGGGGTTGAGCGTATCCGCGCCGATGATCAGCGCGACGTTTTCGCCAAGCAGCTGCTGGCCGTTCTTGAGCGTGATGCCGGCGTTCTGCCCGCTGCTGGTGCCGTCGCCGCGATCGACATAGATGTAGTCGTTGATGGCCGAGGCGGTCTGCGCCGCCGCGAGCGTGCTGAACGGGCTGGATGAGCGGCCATCGCCGCTGCTGGCGGTGTTGTTGACGTACCAGACCATGCTTGCGAGTGTGATGGTAACGCTCGCAGTGTCGGTGCTGCCGTTCGCGTCGGTGACGGTGTAGCTAAAGCTATCGGCGCCGGTGTAGCCAGCCGGCGGCAAGTAGCTGAAGCTGCCATCGGCGTTGATCGTTGCCGAGCCGCCCTGTGTGCTTGCGACAGTGCCAGCGGTGACGGCGAGTGCGCTGGCCGAGATGTCGTTGTCGAGCAGGCTGCCAGTGCGTTTGAGCGCCGGCGCGCCGCTCGGGGTAACACCAACTTCCAGTAAAGTGTTGCCAACGCCGCTGTGGCTGTCGTTGACTGCGTTGGGAGCTACGGCAAAGCTCAATATGTAATTGGCGGCCATGGTGTCGGGTGGGTCGGCGCTGTCGCTGTCGTGCACCTGCGCGGCCAGTACCGTTACCGTACATATGCTGCCGGGCGCTAGATCGCTCGTCGGGTTGAGGGTAAAGCTTGTTGCGGGCGAAACCGAAAGAGTGAAGCTCTGGCTGCTGCCATCGCAGCTGAGCGTGAACGAGCTGGTGGTCGCGCTTACGCTCTCGCTGAAGTTCACCACAATATTGCTTGTGAAGGTTACGCTGGTTGTACTGGTGATCGGGCTGGTGCTCGTCACGGTCGGCGCGGCGTCGGTGCTGAAGGAGAAGACCTCGTCGGCGGCCATGGTGTCGGGCGGGTCGGCGCTGTCGCTGTCGTGTATTTGCGCGGCCAGCACGGTTGCGGTGCAGAGCGTGTTCGCCGGCAGGCTGGCGGTCGGCGTGAGCGTATAGACGCTGGCCGGCGATGCCGAGAGCGTGAAGCTCTGGCCTGTGCCGCCGCAGCTGAGCGTGAACGAGCTCGTCGTTGCATTCACGCTCTCGCTGAACGTGATCGTCAGCGTGGAGTCAATCGCCACGCCATTCGTGCCGTTGATCGGGCTGGTGCTTGTCACGGCCGGCGCGGCGTCGGTGCTGAAGGAGAAGACCTCGTTGGCGGCCATGGTGTCGGGTGGATCTGCGCTGTCGGTGTCGTGTATTTGCGCGGCAACGACGGTCGCGGTGCAGCTCGCCCCTTCTGGCAGGTTCGCCGCCGGTGCGAGGG
>LJCR01000144.1 GCA_001399705.1 Kouleothrix aurantiaca | reverse complement strand
ACAGTCATCACCTGCCCCGACTGCGCGGCCGAGCTGGAGGTCGTGAGCGTGAACCCGCCCGAGCTGGCGCTGGCCCCCGAAGTCGGTGAAGACTGGGGCGAGTAGATCCCGCGGAAGGGCGAAGCATTCGCCCGACAAACACCCGACATCAACACCGGCGAATGCTTCGCCCATTACACGGAGTGTACAGAATGAAAATCGGCGTGCTCTGCTCGCGCATCCGGGTCGAGGAAAAGCTGCTGCTACAGGAGATGGACCGGCGCGGGCTCGACTATGTGCGGATCAACGACGACGAGGTGATCTTTCACCTGAACGAAGGCACCTACCCCTACGACGTGGTGCTGGAGCGCAGTATCCACCACTCGCGCGCGCTCTACGCGCTCAAGGCGCTCAACGACGCGGGCGTGCCGACGGTGAACACGGCGGCGGTGGCGGACGTGTGCGGCGACAAGTTCAAAACCACGCAGGCGCTGATCAAGCACGGCGTGCCAACGCCGCGCACGCTCATGGCCTTCACGCCCGAGTCGGCGCTGAAGGCGATTGAGGAACTGGGCTACCCGGTGGTGCTGAAGCCGGCGATTGGCTCGTGGGGCCGCCTGATCGCCAAAGTCAACGACCGCGAGGCCGCCGAGGCGCTGCTTGAGCATAAAGAAGTGCTTGGCTCGTACCACCACTCGATCTTCTACATCCAGGAGTATGTACCCAAGGCCAAGGGCCGCGACATCCGCGCTTTTGTGATTGGCGACGAGTGCATCTGCGCGATCTACCGCACCAGCGCGCACTGGATCACCAATACGGCGCGCGGCGGCCAGGCCACCAACTGCCCGGTCACGCCCGCGCTGGCGGATGTGTGCGTGGGCGCGGCGCACGCGGTCGGCGGCGGCGTGGTGGCGATCGACGTGTTCGAGACCGAGGATGGCCGCCTGACGATCAACGAAGTGAACTACACCATGGAGTTTCGCAACAGCATCGACACCACCGGCGTGAACATCCCCGCGCGCGTGATCGATTATGTTGAAGCCGTCGGGCGAGGGGAAAAGTAAACCACAAAGACACAGAGAGCGCAGAGATTCGGATTTTTCTCTCTCACTCCGTGAACTCTGCGCCTCTAACACGAAAATAGAACCGAGAACTAAGAACCAAGAACCGTTCGCGTTCTATTTTCATCCATCAGGGTGCGGCGCAGCCGCATGGACATCTGTGGTGAAAAAATTCGAGGAATTATGACCATTCGAGCATCCATCATCGGGGCTTCGGGCTATGTGGGCGGCGAGCTGGCGCGGCTGCTGCTGTTTCATCCCGAGGTCGAGCTGGCGCAGGTCACATCCGAGCGGCTGGCCGGCAAGCCCTTCACCAGCACCCACCCGAACCTGCGCGGCCACACGGCCCTGCAGTACGTGCCAATGAGCAAGGTCGAACCGTGCGACGTGCTGTTTCTGGCGCTGCCGCACGGCGAGGCGGCCAGCCGGATCGAGCAGTTTGCCGCGCTGGCGCCACGCATCGTCGATTGCTCGGCCGATTTCCGCCTGCGCGACCCGGCCGCCTATGAGCGCTGGTATGGCACGCCGCACCCTGCGCCGGCCTGGCTGGAGAAGTTCACCTACGGCCTGCCCGAGCTGAACCGCACCGCGATTCAGGCGGCCAGCTACGTCAGTGGCGTGGGCTGTAATGCCACCGCCACCAACCTGGCGCTCTTGCCGCTGGTGCGCGCCGGCCTGCTCGATTCGGCGCGCGATGTCGTGGTGGAAGTGAAGGTCGGGTCGAGCGAGGGCGGCGCATCGAGCGGCGACTCGTCGCACCACCCCGAGCGCAGCCACGCCGTGCGCTCGTTCGCGCCGGTGGGCCACCGCCACACGGCCGAAGTGCTGCAGGCCACCGGGCTGGAGCACGTGCACCTGTCGATCACCAGCGTCGAGCTGGTGCGCGGCGCGCTGGCGACCGCCCACGTGTTCCCCGGCAGCGCCGTGGCCGAAAAAGACCTGTGGCGCGTCTATCGCTCGGCCTACAACAGCGAGCCTTTTGTGCGGATCGTGCGTGAGCGGCAGGGCAACTACCGCCTGCCCGAGCCGAAAATCCTGGCCGGCAGCAACTTCGCTGAGGTTGGTTTTGCGCTGGACGAAGCGAGCGGGCGGGTGGTCAGCATCTGCGCAATCGACAAGCTGATGAAGGGCGCGGCCGGCACCGCCGTGCAGTGCATGAACCTGATGTGCGGATTCGACGAGCGCGCCGGGCTGGGCTTCCCCGGCCTGCACCCAGTCTAGGGGCGACGACTGACGACTGACGACTGACGACCGACCACCGACGAACGACGAGCGGAAGATTCACCACAGAGGCACAGAGGCACGGAGTGGTGGAGATCGGCAACGACCGACGAACGACGAACGGAAGATTCACCACAGAGGCACAGAGGCACGGAGGTTTGGGGCAAACCGATGGCCGACGAACGACGAAGGACGATTGACGAACAAAGCTACAGCGTCCTGGACCCATAGGGTGCCCCGGCCGAAGGCCGTATCGAAGGGCGCGACGACGACCGGGAATGAACCGCAAAGGCGCAAAGAGCGCAGAGGTTTTGCGATCGAATCTACAACTTCAAAACCTTCGTGTCTTCGTGCCTTCGTGGTTTGGTAGCCTTTCATCGTCGTAACCTGGGAACAGAGGAAACGATGCCCGAAATCACGCTGCGCGACGCCACCGAGAACGACATTCCGGCGATTGTCGCGATTACGCAGGCTGCGTTTGGCGAGTACGAAGGGCTGCTCGACCCGCCCTCGAGCGTGCGCGACGAGACGCCTGAGAAGGTGCGCGCCAAGCTGCGCGAAGGCGTGACCGTGCTGGCGCTGCGCGATGACGTGCCGGTTGGCGCGGTCTACTTCAGCCCGCGCGGCGAGTACGCCTACATGGGCCGGCTGTCGGTGCTGCCGGCGCAGCGCGGCCAGGGCATTGGCGCGGCGCTGGTTGCACATGTCGAGGAGCGCGCGCGGGCGCTGGGGCTTGCGTATATGGAGCTGGGCGTGCGCGTGGCGCTGCCGCACCTGATCGCCATGTACACGCGCCTGGGCTACCACATCGCGGAGGAGCGCCGCCACCCCGGCTACAGCGTCACAACCTTTGTGATGATGCACAAGCGATTGGACGGCGGGGCATGAGCGACCTGGCACTTCGCGAGGCGACCACGCATGATCTTCCAACCCTGGTCGCCATTCTCAAGGCGGGGTTTGAAGAATATCGCGGCCGGCTCGACCCGCCCTCGGGCGCGCACGAAGAAACCGTTGAGAAGCTGCGCCCGGTGCTCCTGCAATCGCACGCCGTGCTGGCCGAAATCGGCGCTGCGGCGGCGGGGTGCGTCTTCTACGCGCATGAAGATCAGTCGCTTGGGCTGTTTCGGCTCGCGGTGCTGCCAGCCTACCGCCGGCGCGGCGTGGGCAGCGCGCTGATCGCGTATGTCGAAGATCTTGCGCGCCAGAAGGGCATTCCGCAGGTGCGGCTGGGCGTGCGCGTGGCGCTGCCGGGCAACCTGCGCTACTACCAGCGCCTGGGCTACCGCGTGTATGGGGAGCGGCACCAGGAGGGTTTCGCCGAAGCAATCGACCTGTTACTGGAAAAAGATATCTTGTGAGCAAGCGATTGAGCGAAATGCGCCGGGCGCACGCCACTGCGCCTGTTCAACTGCTCACGCAAGGAGATCGCATTGAACGCTGGACATAGCGCGGAACAACGAACCAGCGCCCCGCCCTTTCTGGCCGGCGAAAACCCGGCGCAGGAGCGCTACCACGAGGCCAGCGAGCTGTTCGCGCTGCTCGATTACCTCAAGGCGCTGGGCTTTGGCGTCTTTAGCATCCGCGAGTCGCTGCAGGCCGTGGGCGAGCGGATCGACGGCACGCTGCAAGGCTTCCACCTCAGCGCCGACGAAGCGCGCCAGTGCATTGCGTATATGGATTCGCTGGGCGTGGGCGTGGTTGAGTTGCCGGCCTACCCGGCCAACCGCTACGGGCAGGCGCTCAACCACACGCTTCTTGCCGAGGCGCGCGCGGCCGGGCTGGCGATTGAGTTTGCCGCCCACGCCCGCTGCGTCGAAGGCGATATTCGTGCCGCCTGGGAGGCCGGCTTCCGCCGCGTGCACCTGTACATCGGCACCAGTAAGATCAAGCAGGCCACGGCGCGCAAAACCATCGAGCAGATCGCCGCGACTGCCGCCCGGAGCATTGTGTTCGCGCGCGGCCTGGGCTTCAGCAGCGTGCGCATCAGCACCGAAGACGCTTTTCGCACCACGCTCGACGACTACGAAGCCTTCTACACGCACCTGGCCGGCGCGCTCGACGCGGCGGGCGTGCAGGTCGAGGGCATCGGCATTCCCGACACGGTCGGCCTTTCGACCTTGCGCGAGCTGGGCGACCGCATCGCGGTGCTGCGGCGCGTCGGGCTACCGTTTCAATTTCTCGAGTGCCACATCCACAACGACATCGGCAACGCCGACCGCACGTATGTGGACACGCTCATGCTGTGCATGCGCCTGGGAATCACTATGCTGCCCGATTTCTCGATTCTGGGCATTGGCGAGCGCAACGGCACTATCGGCCTGAGCTCGCTGCTTGAATCGATCTACCGCCGCCTGATTGTGCTGTACCCGCGCAAAATGCCACAGATCCGCCAGGCCATGCGCGAAAAGCTCGGCACCCTGCCCAGCGGCGAGCTGTTCGTCAACCGCTACCGCGACATGGATGCCTTTTTCTACCGTATCATGGCGCGCACCGGCTTTGTGTTCGACCGCAGCCCCTTCTCGGCCAACACCGAGTTCGACGGCTCGGGCGTGCATGCTGACACAACTATGCGCGCCTTTCTGCTGGCGCAGAGCGAAGGAATGGATGGGCAGGACGCAGTTGACCAGGGCAACAGTGCCTATGCCGGCGCGCTGCCGCCCTACGACATGCCGCTGCGCACGCCGGTGCTGGCCTGTTTTGGCTGTGGAAAGAGCAATGTACGCTACTGGCGCGAGCGCTCGGGGCTGGCGCTGCGGCCCGAGCCAGAGCTGCGCGCGCATGTGAATGATCTTGACGATTTGGAAGATTTCGACGCCAGCCAGCCGCTCACCGAATCCGCAATCGACGAGCTGATCGCGCAACTGATTCGCTGCTACAGCATCAAGCAGAACGGCATTTCGCACCAGGACGCGATGGAGCTGGTGGGCATGTTTTATGCGCCGATTGATGAAACAGTGCCCGTGGCGGCGAGCGCAGCGTGGCCGGATTGAGAAGGAGTTACAATTCCTGGCGGGTACACTTGGAGAGAAGAGAGAAGGAATGGCGGAACATTCTGCGGCAGCCAGTCAGCAAGCCTACACGCACTGGGGCTTTCTGCGCGCCTGGTTCAACATTGGCATTCAATCGTTTGGCGGCGGCGCGGCCACGCTCTACCTCATTCGTCGCACGGCGGTCGAGCGGCACGGCTGGCTGACCGACCAGGAATTTCTGCGCGACTGGGGCATCTGCCAGATCGCGCCGGGCGTCAACCTGATCGGGATGACGATCCTGATCGGCTGGCGGGTGGCGGGCGCGCTGGGCATTGCGCTGGCGCTGGCTGGCCTGCTCCTGCCGAGCGTACCAATCACCGTTGCGCTCACCGCCGCCTACACAGGCGTGCGGCAGGTGCCGCTGGTGCAATCGGCCTTGCATGGCGTGGTGCCAGCCACCGTCGGGCTGGGCTTGCTGCTGAGCTACACGCTGGTGATGCCGCTGCTGCGCGCCAGCCTGAGCGAAAGCCGCGCGAGCCTGGCGCTGAGCGTCGTGCTGTTTCTGGGCAGCGGGCTGGGCGTGGCGCTGGGCGGCCTGTCGGTGCTGGCGGTGCTATGGGGCGCGGGCCTGATCTGCGCGCTGGTGCAGTGGTGGTGGGCCGCCCGAACCGAGCACGCGCTATGAGTGTGCTTGTTTTTTTCTGGCTGCTGCTGAAAGCTTCGCTGTTCTCGACCACCGGCAGCGGGAACTTGCCCATTCTGCACCAGGATTTGCTGGCGCGCGGCTGGGCAACCGACCACCAGTTTGCCGAGGCTCTGGCGATTGGGCAGGTCAGCCCCGGCCCGACCGGTCTGTGGGTGATCAGTCTGGGCTACCTGATCGACGGGCTGCGCGGCGCGGTGCTGGCGCTGATCGCGGTGGTGGTGCCACCGCTGGTGGTGCTGGCGATTGCGGGCTTCTACCAGCGCGCCGGCGACCACCCTGCTATGCGCGGCTTTGTGCGCGGCCTGAGCC
>LJCR01001437.1 GCA_001399705.1 Kouleothrix aurantiaca | reverse complement strand
CCCCTTCACCCCGTCACCCCATCACCCGCTCACGCCGGAACGGCGGCCTGCCCCTCAAACGCGGCGACGCCCTGGCTGGTGACGCGTAACACAAGCCCGCGCTGGTACTCCGGCTCGGTTACGAGCGCGACCACGGCGCTGCCAACGTGCTCGGGTGTGAGCGGCGCGCCCATGCGGGCCAGAAACGCTTCTTCGCTGAGGCCTTGCGCGGCGGAGTAGGCGGCTGCTGCCGTGCGTCCAAGCTGGGTGGCGGCGCTGATCTGGTTGGGCAGCAGCGCAACAAAGCGAATGCCACGCTCCAGCGCGTCTGACTCGCGCTGCAAATACTGGGCAAGCAGCCATTGCATCCGTTTCGCGCCCGCATACGCGCCCGAAAGCGGCGAGCCGCCAATCGCCGCGCCGCTGGAGATAATGAGCACCGTGCTGCCCGGCGCGAGCGGCTGCAACAGCGCTTCTTTGCCAAACGCAAAGGTCATGTGCACGTCGGTTTCCCATGTGCGCGCAAACTGCTCCCACGATTGCTGGTGAACCGGCGCCATTGTTGGCGTTGCGCCCGCATTCAGCACCAGAATGTCGGGGCGCGTGGCGCGCAGGGTTTCGGGCGCAGTGTTCACCTCCGTCACGTCGGCGCGCAGCGTTTGCACGCCCGCCACCGACTGTTTGAGCGCTGCGAGCCGCGTGGCCTCGCGCCCAAGCGCCCACACCGCTGCGCCTTCGGACGCAAGCGCGCGCACAATTCCCTCGCCAAAGCCACGGCTCCCGCCAACCACGGCGGCGGTTTTTCCTGCGAAGCGTCGCATAGGGCCTCCTATCACAGAAGTCAGGTTTCAGGATTCAGAAGTCAGCAGTGCTTGCGCTTTGTAAAGCCTTCGCGAATGCCTTATAGCAGTTTGCAGTCGGCAGTCGGCAGTCGGCAGTTACATTTTCGCTCCACAATGCGCTTCTCACAGAACATGAATGGTCAATAGTTCTGCAAACCCCTGGAACCCTGCTCAATTCAACTGCGCGGTGCAGTAAATTGGCCTTCATGGTCTACGACGCAGTGAATGGGCAAAGGATTCGCTTTCGATATAGATGGAGTTGACCAAAACCACGAAGATACGAAGACACGAAGGTTTTGGAGTTACCAAACCACAGAGACACAGAGGCACGGAGGTTTGGAGGAAGGACGAAACCACGAAGGCACGAAGACACGAAGATTCTGGAGTTGACCAAAACCACGAAGATACGAAGACACGAAGGTTCTGGAGTTACCAAACCACAGAGACACAGAGGCACGGAGGGTTTGGGGTTCGCAGGTTGGATGTTGGAATGTTTGCAGGTTGCAGAGCGCGTGCATCATTCAGCTCTGCGCCTGCCCCATTCGATTGTGCAGCTGCAAATTCCTTTTCTGAGGGTGCATTATTCGAATTTGCAGGTGCAAATTCCTTTTCTGAGGGTGCATTATTCGAATTCGCAGGTGCAAATTCCTTTAACGAGCCTGCAAATTCCTTTGTTGGGGGTGCATTATTCGAATTCGCACCTGCAAATTCCTTTGTTGAGGGTGCAAATTCGTATTTTGCGCCTGCAAACACGAATGCAAGGGGTGAAAATGAGCATGTTGGGAGCGCGATGGTGGCGGAATGCGTGCGGGATGTGGTGTTGCTCGTCGCCCGGCCGCAAACATGCGGATGAGAAGCCCCGCGCGGCACGCCCGGCCGTGAACGACCGGGCTGAAATGACGAAGCCCGCTGGCGCGGGCTGGTGCGCTGGCACATTCCTCACATCTTCGTATCTTCGTATCTTCGTGGTTCCGTCCTC
>LJCR01001439.1 GCA_001399705.1 Kouleothrix aurantiaca | reverse complement strand
GTGGCACGAAGACTGTGCTGTCGGATGTTGGCCCGGCCAGCGTGGAGCTGCGGCCCACCGGCAATGGCGAACACGCCAGTATTCACTACACGATCGGCCGCGACGCGAAGGTGTCGGTGTTTCTGCAGGATGCGGCCGGCACGCGCTACACCCTGCGCGAAAACGAGCTGCGCACAGCCTCGCCCGACCCGTATTCGCTGTCGTTGGATGGCACCACCCCCACTACCGACCCGGTGCTGAAGCGGCGCGCGCTGCCAAGCGGAACCTACACCTACACGGTGCAGGCGGTCGGCACCGACGGCGCGCAGGCGCAGGCGCAGGGCACCATCACGATCGCCGGCACCGACTCACCGCCGCCGCTGATTGAGAATCTGGTTGTCTTCCCCGACACGATTTCGCCCAACGCCGATGGCATCGACGATATCACCGAGATCACCTACCAGCTACCTGTTTCGGCTACGGTTGACCTTGTGCTGACCGGGCCGGATGGCGCGACCTACCCGTTTGTTGCCGCCGACAAAGAAGGCCCGATCCCGCAGCGCCACATCTGGAACGGCAAAACGGTTGACAATGCGCTGCTGGCCGATGGCGTGTACACCCTGACGCTGAGCGCTCAGGATCGTTTCGGCAACCTTGTGGAGCGGCAAACGCCAATTACCATTGGCGGCGGTGGCCAGCCCGAGGTGAAAATCACCTTCACGAACATCGCGCCCGAAGCGATCATGAAGGGCGATACGATCACCGTGACCATGCGCGTGCAGAACACCGGCGACGTGCCGATCCGCACCTATGGCCCGGCCTCGGGCTACGAATACAGCACCGACGATGTCTTTTCTTCGGTGGATGGCGGGAAGTATGTGGTGAAGCCGGGCGGCTTCTGGCGCATTGGCGTGGACTGGGACGCCAACAGCGGCGGCGCGGCCAAGCGCTACCCCTACCGCTGGGCGGTCACACCGCGCCCGCCCGAGCAGTGGAAAGTGCCGAACGAAGAAGATATGCTGATGCCGGGCGAGGAAGCCGAAATCACCGGGCGCATCCGCGTCGATCAGCCCGAAACCAAAATGAGCTTCTATGTCGGCCTGATTCAGGATGGCGTGGGCTTCTTCCAGGATCGCACCGGCCGCACGATCATCAAGGTTGGTTTCTGATCGCTGGCGAATGCGATACGAAACTGCGCGAGAAAGAGCCTTCTAGCTGCGGGCAAAAGATTGAGCCACAGAGAACACCGAGATCACTGAGCAGGAAAACCAAACTCGGTGTGCTCTGTGCGCTCTGTGGCTCAATAATCGGTTTTTCGCTGTCGCGAGCGAGTCTACGACCCCGCCAGCCCAAGCTGCTTCGCCAGGTTGATCCGCTGCGGCTTGCCGGTTGCGCCGCGCGGGATTTCCTCAAGAATATGGAACTGGCGCGGCACCTTGAACTCGGCCAGTCGCGCCGCGCAGTGCTCGCGCAGATCGGCCTCGGTGGCGGGCGCTTTCAGCACCACAGCCGCATGAATGTCTTCGCCCAGGGTTTTGTGCGGCACCGCAAAGGCCAGCGCCTCGGCCACGGCCGGGTGGCGCAGCAGCACGTCGTCGATCTCCAGCGGCGAGATTTTTTCCCCTCCCCGGTTGATCAGCTCTTTCAGGCGGCCAGTGAGCGCCAGGTAGCCATCCGCGTCGATCGCGCCCTGGTCGCCGGTGCGGAACCAGCCCTCGGTGAAGGCGGTGGCATTCGCGTCGGGATTATTCTCGTAACCGTCGATCACGTTCGGCCCGCGGATCACCACCTCGCCGCGCGCGCCGGCCGGCAGCAGCGCAC
>LJCR01001438.1 GCA_001399705.1 Kouleothrix aurantiaca | reverse complement strand
GCCGCGAACCAGCGCCCGGCCACGTCGAGGAAGTCGGCAATCTCGGCCGCGCCGGGGTGCAGCGGGTGCGGGTCGTCGAAGATGATCAGGCCGTGCCAGCCATCGTACTTCGCCACGTTCGAGGCGGTGATGCAGCTGCGCCCGCGAATGCGGCCAAAGACATCGGCGGTGGTGGCGCGCTCGGGGTCGGCAAACATGTCGTGCGCGGCCAGCTCCAGCGCGATCCAGCGCTCGATCGCCGCGTCGTCGCCGCCACCGGCGTTTGGGCGGCGCGCGCGCACCGGGTTGAACAGCGCCGACTCAAGCGTGAGGCGATTGGTAATTTTGACAATCGTCTGCTCGCGCACCAGCGCGGCGTCGCCAAACTGCTGCGCGACCCAGTTTTCCATGCTTGGCGGCACAACTGCGCGCCCGGTCATCACGTCGATGCGGTAGATGTGCTGGCAGATCGCGCGCAGGGCGGCGGGCAGGGCGGCGATTTGCTCGGTGATGGTTTCGATCATACAGGGGCTTTCAGCGGCGGCTCGTGGGCGCTATTGTCGCACAGGGCCTGGCAAAAGGCAACGTGTTTGCGCCGGGTGCAGTTCTCCTTTAGCATGATTTCAATCCACTACCTTTCAACCAAGGCAGCGAGGAACGATTGCCACGAAGGCACGAAGACACGAAGGGCTTTCGGAAGCTATAAAATCTTTGAGTCTTTGTGGCTTTTTAGAAGGTTTAGATAAAGATCAGGCTTGATAGGTTTGCCATGGAACTTCGGCACCTGATTTATTTCGAGGCAGTGGCGCGGCACCAGCACGTTTCGCGCGCGGCCGCCGAGCTGTCGGTGGCGCAGCCGGCGGTGAGCCGGCAGATCCACGATCTCGAAAAAGAGCTGGGCGGCATTGCGCTGTTCGAGCGCGTGGGGCGCAATGTGCGCCTGACCGAGGCTGGGCACGCGCTGCTGCAGCATGTCCGCATCATTCTCGCGCAGCTTGAGGCCGCGCGCTTCGAGATACGCGAGCGTGTGGGCTTGCAGAGCGGGCAGACCTCGATTGGCGCGCCGCCCAGCGTGGGCGTGCAGTTGCTGCCGCCACTGCTGGCCGCCTTCAACCGGCGCTACCCCGGCCTGCAGCTGGTGCTGCGCGAAGGCGGCACGCAAACCATGCTGGGCCTGCTGGAGACCGGCGATGTCGATCTGGCGGTGGTGACGCTGCCGGTGGCGCGGCGCGGCCTGCGCGTGACCACGCTCTTTACCGAGGAACTGGTGATTGTGGTCGCGCCAGGCCACCCTCTGGCCGGGCGCAGCAGCGTGGCAATGACCGAGCTGGCCGATCAGTCGTTTCTGCTGTACCCGCGCGGCTACGGCATGCGCGACAAGACGCTGGAGGCGTGCCGGGTGGCGGGCTTCACGCCGCAGATTGTGCTGGATGGCGGCGAGATGGATATGGTGCTGCGCATGGCTGAGCTGGGCCTGGGCATTGCGCTGATGCCACGCCTGGCGCTGCACGAAAACACGCGCCTGGCGGCGCTGCGCGTCAGCGACCAGCAGCTTGAGCGTACGATGGCGCTGGTGTCGCGCGAGGATCAGGCGCTGGCGCCGGCGGCGCGCGCGCTGCGCGATTTCCTCGAGCAGGAGCTGGCGGCGGCAAGGGTGAAAGGGTGACAAGGTGAAAGGGTGAAATCCGGGGCGAACACGAGTTTCGCCCCGGATTTTGTCAATCGTCGTTGGTCGTTCGTCGGTTGTCGATGGCGCTAGTCGATTGGCTTGAGGTTGGCGACGATTTGGGCGCGGCGCGGCTCAAGGAACGGCGCCAGCAC
>LJCR01001436.1 GCA_001399705.1 Kouleothrix aurantiaca | reverse complement strand
CGTCCCTGCGGCTGCAGCGTGCCAATGCTGCCGTCGAGCACAATTGCGTCGTTCGGGCGCAGCAGCGCAACGTGCCAGCTGCCGCTCTGCACAACCTGGCCAACCGCCAGCGCCGGAATGGTCGGTGTAGCTGGGGGCGGGGCGGCAGTAGCTGAACCAGCGCTCGGCGCAGGGGCTGCGCTTGGCGCCTCGGGCGCGGGCGACGCAGCGAGTGCGGGCGACGCAGTGGGCGCGGGCGACGCAGCGGCAGGGCTGGTTTGCTCAAGCGCCAGGCCAATCGTCGGCACATCGATTGTAGCGCCAGGGAGCGCTGGCGTGGGCGTGGGGCCCGGCTCGGGCGTGCCGGCGCTGCCGCGCAGCCACCACGCCGCCAGCAGCACCAGCAGCGCCGCTACGCCAACCACCACATACAGCGGCCAGCGGATTGAGCGCGCGCGCTCCTCGGGCGTGAGCGTGGTGGGTTTCAGGGCAGGCGCCGCGCCAACGCCCGGCACAAGCGGCGGATCGGGAACAGGCGCAGCTTCTTCGGCCACAGGAGCGGGAATTGGCGTGGCTGGCGGGGTAAGGCCGCGCATGCGGGCCAGGCCGCGCTGTGCCAGCGGGTTCTGCGGGTCAAGCGCGATCACGCGCTCAAGCGCCTGGCGCTGCTCGGCACGCGTTTCGGCGGCGGTTGCCAGCGCGAGCCACACCTGCGGCAGATCGGGGCGCTGAACGGCCAGTGCGCGCAGCAGTGCTCGCGCCGCCTGGACATCGCCATTCTGGCGCGCGCGCATTGCCCGCTGAAGCAAGGCCGTCACCCGCTCGGGCGAAAGGGCATCCGCTTGCGATGAGCTATCAGTCACAAACCCTCACGTCCAGCAAAGCCAGAAGCCAGGAGCCAGGCCCGGCACCGAGCTGCCAGCGGCCTGATTCCCGGCTCCTGATGAGGCACATCAATTCTCGCGCCCTGCTAGGGCACGGCGTTGAGCACTTGCCAGCCCTGGCCATTATTGCCGGCGGCAAAGAGTGTCAGGTTCTGCGCGCCCGACGGCACGTCGAACACCAGGTAGAGGCTGGTGAGCACGCCGTTCGCCGGCACCGCGTCTTCCATACCCACGTCGGCGTTCACGCCGCGCTGCACAAACGCGCTCGACGCTTGTGGCAGCGCCGGGTACACATTCCCCTGCGCGTCTTTCAGCGCGAAGAAGCCTGCCGGCATCGGCTGGTCGGTGCCAGTGTTGTTCGCCACATAGGCCAGAACATGCACGTAATTACCATTCGCGGTGAAGCTGCCGACCTGCTTGCCCAGCACAACGACGTAGTTCGGATTGGGGTAGGTGTAGGTCCAGCCATTCGCCTGAAGCTGCTCGCCGATGCCTACCACCTGAAGGTTCGGGTTTGCGGCTGCGGCGGGCACATTTCCGCCGGCAGGCTGCGCGGGCGGCGCGGCAGTCGGCTCGCCGTTGCTGGCGACTGGCACGGTCGTGGTGGTGGTGCCAGTGCTGGTAATAGCTGGCGTCGCGCCAATATCAGCGGTGCTGGTGATCGGCACCGTGCCGTCGCCGGGCAGCGGCGCGGTCGGGTTCAGGCCACCTGCCATCGCCGTCGCGGCGGTGTTGGTTGCATTTACGGCCACCTGGGGGCCGCGCCCGCGCAGGAAGAACGAGTAGATCACCACACACGCCAGCACTGCGACAATCAGGCCCAGCAGGCCCAGCAGCAAGGGGCTGGGGCCGCTCCGCCGCACATTCGCCGAGCGCAGATCGTAATCGTCGTCGTCGTCCGAGCGGATGGGTGTGGAGCCGCGGCGGGCGGCGCTGCGC
>LJCR01001434.1 GCA_001399705.1 Kouleothrix aurantiaca | reverse complement strand
CGGCGCGCCAGCGTCACACAGGGCACGCGCGGCGCAGTGATCTCAAGCACGACATCACCAATCTCTAAACGGTCGCCAACCGCGTACTCGGCGCTGACGAAATCGGAAATCGTCAGGTTCTCGCCAAACGTGCCGGGCGCAAGCGGCCGGCGCAGCGCTTCTTCCCACCACGCATAATCGGGCGCGCCGTAGATATATACCGCCTGGTCGGCGCCGCCGTGATTTTCGACATCGCAGATAGCGTCGTCGGCCAGCCCCAGCGCGCCCACCCACACCGGCTCGGCCTGCGCCTGCTTGAAAATGCCGGTTTTCCCCACCGACTTGGCGTTGGCCAGCGGCTGCGCCTGCCCAACATTCACGCTGAGAACATTCATTTCTGCTCCTTTTATAGTATCTTCGAAGCGACACATTATTATATAGTGAAGGGCATGCAATGGGGCCACGAAATGCAAAAATGTACAAATTGCACAATCAGCCAAGGCAAGGGCACTCCGGAACAAGTATTTTTGCAAACTTTCACTCATCCCATCCAAATCATATACTGTGCTTTTTGGATATCTTCACTATATGCCTGGCGGCAGTCCTTTGCTACCATAACTGCGTATTCACAAATAAGCCCCATATGTATTTATTCTCCCTCGAAAGGAGGTGCGCACCGTAGCGCGCAATTCGCGCCCAGGCGAATTCAGCGTGCAATTTTTGTTGGAACTGTCGGGATTGGGCGGATTGTACAATGACGAATTACTTGCGGGAGTCGGGCCGCTGCCGCACTAGCACTGTCGCTGGGTCGCACTGATGCAAAGGGTCGCGCCGCTGATTGTCACGGCGCGAGGTTAAGCAAGGAGCGAGGAATGAATAGTTCATAACCGAATAAGGAGAACCAGATGATCCTCCGCAGCTTGAAGTGGGGTGCAAACTTTGTTGGCGCCCTGATGCTCTTCCTCTTGCTGAGTGGCACCGCCTTTGCCCAGGATGGTGGCCCCTCGACCGCAGAACTTGGTGTGGTAACCGACACCATGTGGCTGATGGTAACCGCTTTCCTCGTGTTCTTTATGCAAGCTGGCTTTGCACTGGTCGAAGCTGGCTCGACGCGCTCGAAGAACACCGTCAACATTCTCATGAAAAACCTGATGGACTTCGCCATCGCCGCGATCGTCTTCTGGATGGTCGGCTACGGCTTTGCCTATGGAACCTCGGCGGGTGGCTTCATCGGTACCGACACCTTCCTCCTTGGCGATATTCGCGAAGCGGGCAGCGTGCCCAAGCTGGCGATCTGGCTGTTCCAGGTGGTCTTCGCCGGAACCGCCGCCACGATCGTCTCGGGCGCAATGGCCGAGCGCACCAAATTCTCATCCTACCTGATCTACAGCTTTGTGATCTCGCTGATCATCTACCCGGTGGTTGTGCACTGGATCTGGAGCGGTTCGGGCTGGCTGAATACCTACAGCGGCAATACGACCGATAGCTGGGGCTTCACCGATTTTGCGGGCAGCACAGTGGTGCATAGCGTTGGCGGCTGGGCCGCGCTGATGGGCGCACTCATTCTTGGCCCGCGCATTGGCAAGTTCAACCCCGACGGCAAGCCAAATACCATCCCCGGGCACAATCTGGCGCTCTCGGCGCTTGGCGTGTTTATTCTGTGGCTGGGCTGGTATGGCTTCAATCCCGGCAGCCAGCTGGTGTTCAAGTCGCAGGGCGACGCCGACGCGATTGCGCTGGTGGCGGTAACGACGACCCTGGCCGCGGCCGCAGGCGCGCTTGGCGCGATGTTCACTACCTGGTTCAAAACCGGCAAGCCTGATC
>LJCR01001433.1 GCA_001399705.1 Kouleothrix aurantiaca | reverse complement strand
CAACTGCCTGAGGGGCGGAGCGGCGCAGCCAAAGCTCGGCCACCAGCAGATGCAGCAGAAAGCCGATCCAGAAGGCAATGCCAAAGAACTGCCCCGGCGCCAGCCCCGACACGCCACTCGTAGCGAAAAACAGCCCGACGATCGGCCGGATGGTAGCGACGGCGAGACCAATCGCAAAGGTGCGGATCATCCAAACGCGGTGCGCGGCGACCTCGCGGCGGCGGATGTGCCAGAAAGCGCGGAACAGCGCAAACAGGAAGTAAATTGAGAAGATTGTCGTGGCGGCAGCCTGCAGCATCCCGCCAATCGCCGGCATCGCCACACTCATCACCAGCGCCGTCACGCCAATAATCGCCGCGCAGGCCACATACACCCGCCCCAGCACGCGGTGCAGCCGGCGGTTGCGCTTGCGAATGCCCGCGCTGAGCTGGATCGGCCCCAGCACCATGAACAGTATACCCGGCAGAATGTGAACAAGCGTCAGCGCCGGGTAGCGCGCAAACAAGCCGTCGAGCGCGGCAAATTGCGCTGCAACCGGGTTGGTGGCGGGCGCGGGCGCGGCGTAGCCGTTCAGCAGAATGGGCAGCAGCTGCACAGTGCGCCGCACCGCCACGGCCACACCAATCGCGGCCAGCAGAATGACGATGCCCCACACGGCGCGACTCGGGCGTCGTTCTGTTTGCATACGCACGATCCTTTTGTTTCAAGCACACGGAGAACCGTGCGCGCTGCCACACAATCTGAAAACATTCTGGCTGATGGGCGCAGCATAGCGCATCACTGTGAAGCCATAATGAAGATCGTGTGGAGATACCTCGCCGCGTCGCGCGGGCGCGCTGTGGTATGATGGCGCGGCAATGTTCTTGCGCAACGCGCGCCACAACGAAAGTGAGAGCACCGTGCAGATCACGCGCATTCGCGCCTACCGCCCCCAGCGCTTCAACCCCACCTTTAATCAGGCCGACATGGTCGTGACGGTCGAGACCGACGCCGGTATCACTGGCGTGGGCGAAGGCGGCTCGCCCGAGATGCTGGCGCAGTGCGCGGCGATGCTGATTGGCGAAGACCCCGGCCGCATTCAGCACCTCTGGCAGGTCATGTATCGCGGCTTCTTCTACCCGCCCGGCCGCGAAAAGCTCCACGCGCTCGGCGCGCTCGATCTTGCGCTGTGGGACATTCAGGGCAAGCGCCTGGGCGTGCCGGTGTACGAGCTGCTGGGCGGCCTGACGCGCGACTACGTGGAGTGCTACTCGACGGGATACCCCTGGCAGGGCAACCTGGCCGACACCGCGCGCGCCTGCCTGGCCGCCGGCTTTCGCTCCTTCCGCACTGCCGTGGCCGACCCGGGCGACCGCGTGTTCGACGCGCGGCGCATGGTTGACAAGACCGCCGCGAACTGCCGCGAGGTGCGCGCGGGCTGCGGCCCCGACGGCGACTGGTCAATCGACTTCCATACGCGCCTCGACATGGCCGACGCGGTGCGGCTGTGCGAGCTGATTGCCGAGCTGAACCCGCTGTTTGTGGAAGACCCGCTGCGCTCGGAGAACCCCGGCGCGCTGGCGATGCTGCGCCAGCAGGTGCGCGTGCCGCTGGCGGTGGGCGAGCACTTCGGCGACCGCTGGGAGGTGAACGAGCTGATCGAGCGGCACCTGATCGACTACACGCGCATAACGCTGCCGAACGTCGGCGGCATTACCGAGTGGCTGAAAATCGCCGCGCTGTGCGAAACGCACTACGTTGGCATGATCCCGCACTTCACCGGGCCGATTGCGCTGGCCGCGCTGGTGCATGTGCTGGCCTCGC
>LJCR01001432.1 GCA_001399705.1 Kouleothrix aurantiaca | reverse complement strand
GGGAGTGGGGTATATACCGGTTATGTACTGGCCAAAACGCATACTGCGGTTCCATCATCTCCTGGATATGCTGCGCCGCCCGCGACCACGCTTTCGGCAGATATTGATCACGTTTTCAGCCCGTATTTCTTGCCAAACGACAACAAGGTACAGAATGGCGGCTTTGAAAACGGCATAAGCAACTGGGTTCCTGCTGGAACAATGGCCCCCGTAGTAACCACAACCGTAGCGCTAACGGGTGGCAGATCGGCCCAGCTTGGTCGGCCATGTTTTCAATCATGCTTAACTCCAGCTGAGCTTGTCCCTTCCGGCGACACGGGCTTTTCACCAACAATGTACGGAATTGCGGTGGATGCGAGTGGCACTGCACATACCATTTGGTCCAAGCTTGATTATTCTGTGTGGCCTACTGTATACAGGTTATATCACCAAACACGCAGTGCGAATGGTACCTGGTCGCAACCTGCACATATCGGCGATGGAACAGCCCTGGGTCTGCTCATTGACCAGCAGCAAACGCTCCACACCGTGTGGCTGACTGATGACTTTCACTTACTTTATAGTCGCCATCCAGCAGGAGGAAACTGGTCACAGCCCGTCACGATCGCTACTGCCACATCGGGCTACATTACCCTTGATCACCACGGACGTTTGTACCTAGTTTATACATGTTTCAGCAATTCTGCTTGCACAAACGATAGCTATACGGGCCTTAAGGTGCGAAATACTGATGGGAGTTGGTCGCCGTCATATCAGTTGCCTAATCCCGAAATTAAGATAGTATCTGCACCAGATGATAGTGCTTATGCGCTTTGGTGGGATGGGCGCGGTGGGATTATTGCCACAATAGATCAGCAGGGAGTTGTCGGCCCCGGAGCGGAATTTAGTAGTGGATACCAGGTGTATGAACCCCAAGCGATTATTGATCGTAAGGGAACAATTCATATTGTGTGGAATTTGAATCAGGACACGTATTATGTGCAAATTCCGCCAGGCGGTGTTCCAACCCTGCCAATGTCATTGCCAGATGGCGGCTATCCTTTCACACTTTTGGAGAATGGCGGCACAATATATATGCTTGACCCCAAAACATCAGGAGGCGTCGGTTCGTATATACGCGCCAAAACGATTGATGGCCCCTGGACGCAGCCTATAAAGATTGCCAGCCAAGCATACGGCTTTTTAGCAACAACAGATGCATCCGGGCGTCTGCATATGCTTCGCAGTGGCCCACAGCAAAGTAATGGCGCCAACTGGTACTACCAAACAATTCTCGGCGCTGAAACAGGTACATCAGCGCTAAAACAAAGCGTCGCGATACCAGCGAACATGTATAAACCAACGCTATCGTTCGAATATAGCCTGGCAGGTGTGGCACCGGGGAGTGGTTCAAAGCTGATTGCAACGGTGAATGATGGCGTTCAATCAACAACGGTGTTCACCAGTACAAATGGCACAGGGTGGTCGCTGGCGTCGATCGATATGCAGCCGTGGGCCGGTAAAACCGTTGACCTTGCCATCGAACTGCACCAGGCGGCCGGCGCTGCGTCAGCCAGCGCTTTTATCGATGATGTTGCGCTTGGGTCGTGGCTGACGCCGGTTATTCACTCAATAACACCAGAGAATATTGCCCACCCGCGTACACCAACCATCCTCACTATTCACGGGGAGAATTTTATCAATGCCCCTACTGTACTGCTTGGCTCAACGCTACTCACCAATGTTCAGCGCATCGATGATCAAACGATTCAGGCTACAGTGCCAGCGGCCTTCAAACCAGGGCGGTATGTTCTTACAGTGAAG
>LJCR01001435.1 GCA_001399705.1 Kouleothrix aurantiaca | reverse complement strand
ATTTCGGCCCGCCGCGCGCGCACCTGCGTGTGCCGCAGCTGCCCACCAGCCCCGACGATATTCGCCTGGGGCGCTTCGCGGAAGTGTGGAGCGCGCTGAGCGTCGGCCTGCTGCTGATCACCACCATTCTGATTGGGCTGATCTCGCGCCAGTGGTGGATCGGCCTGGTGTCGATGCTTGGGATTTTTGCCTTTCTGGAAGCGCTGTTCAAGCGGCGCGTGCAGAACTTCATCAGCAACTTTGTGGTGGGCCTGGCCCTGCTAACCATGATGGTGCTGCTGCTGGAGTTTTTCAAGCCGGTGATCGTGGTGCTGGCGCTGCTCACAGGCCTGCTCATCATCATCGACAACGCGCGCGAGCTGCGCTCACCGGCCGATTAGCGCGCTTTTCGGGCGCGTGTAATGCTGCCAGCACCCACGGTCTTTCTAACTAACCTAATTGCTCTTAGCCACTAATTGCTGGTCGTGGCAGTGCTATCTGTAGGAATTGCCGCAGCCTGCGTCGCCGTCGGCTGCATATTCGGGCAGCTTTGGACGTTTTCGTTTGGCCCGACTACGCACACTCCTGAAATACCGCTGGTATCGGCCACATCGCTGGTATAGATAGCTGAATTGCCGCCAAAATACCAATTCTGGTACAAAACAACCGTCCATCCAGCTGGGATGTGAACCGAATGAATCGCATCATTACCAAGTGGAATTTGCCCGCTCGCTGCGTCGTATATGCCTGAGGCGAGGGCGGCCGATGCGCCGGTGAAGTTCGGCTGGTTGTAGATTGTGACAACGTTTGGATTAAATGTTGGAGTTGGTGTTTCCGTTGGGCTTGGCGTAGGTGTGGGTGTATCTGATGGCACTGTGGTTGGGCTTGATGTTGGTGTGTCCGTTGGCGCTGCGGTCTGGCTTATGGTTGGTATCTGTGTTGGCGGGGTCGGGGTGAAAGTTGGCGTCACCACGCCTTCCTCGACATACTGCGCGGTTGTCGCTGGGAGCGCGCCACTTGCCGCTGTGATCGTATATGTGCCTTTGGGAAGATCTGCTGGTATGGAGAAGCACAATGACGAATCATCTACGACATTCGTCTGAATAAGTTTCTTCTCAAGTATAGGGTTGCTGGTGGCCGACTTTATAGTGACATTGATATCATTAGTATAGTTGAACACCGAGAAACCAGCTGAGTCTTCAATATATACCAGTACCATAGATGTTTGCTCGAATATATGCAGACCTAATTTTGCTGCTGGGCCATGAATATAGAAGGTGCGATCTAGATTTGGCAAACCGCTAGCGTTGAGCGAGTACCCTTTAGAACTATCTATATAAAGTGATAACTGGCCATTGGTTGATTTCGTTGGCGGTAATACTCCCACAGCGCCGCCCATAGCGGATTTGCAATCAATCGATATATTTCCCACATAGAAAAACGAGCCACTTATGTCCCCATCGTAGTCTTTCACCAGGTTGTCGTACTGATCGTGTACTTCAACAGTTATAGTTTTTGCTTCAGTGTAGCGCACAGAAGTCGCTCCCGGCTGGTCGGTAAACACCATCTTGGCGGCCGGGCCGGCCACGACGTCAAACGGCTGGCTAAGCGCGTCGGGCATGCCATCGGCGCTGGCCCGCAATCGGTAGCCCGCACCAGCGAGTCGCACGCCCAAATCGCGGAAAGTTGCGACACCATTGCGGCTTTGCTGTGTCGCTGCGCCATAAAGTTTCGCTTGTGGCCCGCCCGCTGCTGGTACCAGCGCAATCGTGACCTTGCGCGCGTCGCCCGTAATGGGCGCACCACTGGGATCCTGGATCTGGA
>LJCR01001431.1 GCA_001399705.1 Kouleothrix aurantiaca | reverse complement strand
ATGCGCGACTTGGCGGTTGGCGCGGGCGGGGCGGCCCCGGCCGATGCGCGCGCCTTCCTGAGCGCTGCGGCTGCGGAGGTTGCGCGGCGGCTGAGCTTTCTGGAAGAGCCGCTGGCGGTGTGGGAGCTGGATGGCGGCGAGGGCATGGCCCAACTCCGCTCGTCGCCGCCGCAGCGCGAAGGCGAAGAAGTGTCGTACTGGGAAGTGACGCTGTGGGCCGCGCCGGCGCGCGCGCAGGCAGCCCGCTACCGCTGGCAGCCCGGTATGGCCGAGCGCGAGGTGCTGGCCTACCCGGCGACGTTCGCGCTGCTCGGGCGCATCGCCGATGGGCTGGTGGCCGCACTGGAAGAGCCGGGCGAGTAAACAAACGCTTGCTGCTTGCGCCCCTGCTGTCGTAGAACTCGCTACGGTGGCAGGGGCGTTTTGCTTACAAAATTGTGATATGTGGGTGATATCGCGCCAAATGCCCGCCGATTAGGGTATAGTTCGTGCTACATTGACAGAAACAGTGCGTATAGATAAGCGACCCGAAAAACAAATGCCAATCATAAGGTTGTGTGCATGAAGGATTTGACGAACTCTCAGCTTGGGCAATATCAGCTGCTTGAAGCGGTTGGGCGCGGCGGCATGGCGACCGTATACAAAGCCTACCAGCCGACGCTCAATCGCAACGTCGCAGTGAAGGTGCTTCACGCGCACCACGACCCGCAGTTCGCCGCGCGCTTCCGTCGCGAGGCGCAGACGATTGCCCAGCTTCAACACCCAAACATCCTGCCGATCTATGATTATGGTGAAGATGGCGACCTGCTGTACTTTGTGGTGCAGTATATCGAAGGTGGAGCGACGCTGGCCGATCTGCTCGGCCAGCCCAGCGAGCCAGCCGTCGCGCTGCCGCTGATTGGGCAGGTGCTGGGCGCGCTGGAATATGCGCACCGCTTTGGGATTGTCCATCGCGACATTAAGCCCGGCAACATTCTGCTGCCGAAACCCGACTGGCCGATGCTGGCCGATTTCGGCATTGCCAAGCTGCTCCACGAAAACGACCAGCTCACCATGACGGGCTTTATCATCGGCACGGCCGCATACATGTCGCCCGAGCAGGCCTCGGGCCAGCCGCTCGACGGCCGCACCGACCTGTATGCGCTTGGCATTGTGCTGTATGAAATGCTCACCGGTCGTCTGCCCTTCCAGGCCGATACGCCAATGGCCATGCTTTCGAAGCATGTGTACGAGCCGCCGCCGCCGCCGCGCAGCCTCAACCCGGCACTCAGCCCTGCGCTCGAAGCGGTGGTGCTGCTGGCTGTGGGGTTGATGTTTGGCCTGCTGCGCCCGCGCCCAGTGCCGCCCAGCGACGAAAAGCTCTCGGCCGATTCGTTGCTGGCGGGGGCGCGCTTTATCTGGAACACCAAGATCATCCTGGCGTCGATCACGCTCGATATGTTTGCCGTGCTGCTGGGCGGCGCCACCGCGCTGCTGCCCGTGTTCGCGCGCGACATCCTCCATGTCGGGGCCGAGGGGCTGGGCTGGCTGCGCGCCGCGCCCGCGATCGGCGCGATGCTGGCCGGCGTGTCGCTGGCCTTTCTGCCGCCATTTAAGCACGCCGGGCGCGTGCTGCTGCTGGTGGTGGCCGGCTTTGGGCTGGTGACAATCGTGTTCGGCCTGTCGCGGTCGTTCCCGCTCTCACTGCTGATGCTCGGGCTGCTGGGCGCGCCCGACAACACCAGCGTCGTGATCCGCAGCACCCTCGTGCCCACCCGCCCCCCCGACACCATGCGCGGCCGGGTGAACGCGGTGCATCTCGCGT
>LJCR01001430.1 GCA_001399705.1 Kouleothrix aurantiaca | reverse complement strand
CGTGGGCGCCTGCGTGAATGCCACTTCGACCAGAAATCGCATTGGGGTGCTCCTTTCAATCGTTTGTTATCGATGATTCGGAGTCTCGCCGTAGCGCTGAATGTTACAGGTTTGCGCGTTTATTTCGGCGAACTCGTACCGCTGGGTCGAAGTTCATTTCTGGTTACGACGACCGACGACCGCCCACTGACGACGAGTGCGTGGTCGGTTGTCAGTGGTCCGTGGTCATTCAGTAACCAGCAACGCATTTTCACGAGGGTGCATTAGTTCAGCGTTCGGCAGTTCTATGGTTCGTTAACCCGGCACGTGCGCCAGGTCCTCGGCGTTGGCCTGCGTGCTGGAAGGCGCGCTGCTCTGGTCGGCCGGCTGCGGGGTGACGCGGTGCAGCCCCTGCTGCTGAATGAGCTTGGCGACCAGCCCGGTCCAGCCGGTCTGGTGGCTGGCGCCCAGGCCCGCACCCGTGTCGCCGTGGAAGTACTCGTAGAACGGAATGTAATCGCGCCAGTGCGGGTCGTTCTGGAACAGCGCCGTGTCGCCAAACACCGCGCGCTGGCCGGCATCGTCGCGCGTGAACAGGCCGATCAGGCGGCGCGACAGCTCGTCGGCGATCTGGTTGCGCGAAAGTAGCTGGCCCGAGCCGGCCGGGCACTCGATCTGGAAATCGTCGCTGTAGTAGTGGTGAAACTGCTGCAAGGCTTCGATTATCAGGAAATTGACCGGGAACCAGATCGGCCCGCGCCAGTTCGAGTTGCCGCCGAACAAGCCGCTGCGCGATTCGGCTGGCTCGTAATGCACCTCGTAGGTCGTGCCGTCGAGCTCGAGCTGGTAGGGATGCTCGGCGTGGATGCGCGACAGGGCGCGAACGCCGTAGGGCGACAAAAACTCGGTTTCGTTGAGCACGCGCGCAATCACGCGCTTCATGCGGTGGCCGCGGCAGATCGCCAGCAGGCGGCGCTCGCCCGCGCCCGGCACCTGCCAGTGCGAAACCAGATCAGCGAGATGCGGGCGATGTTCAAGAAACCACTCCATGCGCGTGGCGAACTCGGGCAGCTTCGCCAGCATCGCCGGCTCGATTGTTGTGACCGCGAAAAGCGGGATGACGCCGACCATCGAGCGTATTTTCAGCGGGATGTTCTGGTGCGGGCCAAGGTGCAGCACATCGTAGAAAAACTCGTCTTCCTCATCCCAGAGCGGAATGCCCTCGCCGCCGATATTATTCATTGCTTCGGCAATATACAGGAAATGCTCGAAGAACTTGGTGGCAATGTCCTCGTACACCTGATTTTTGGTGGCCAGCTCCAGCGCGATCGTCAGCATATTCAGGCAGAACATGCCCATCCAGCTGGTGCCGTCGCTCTGCTCGATATGCCCGCCGGTCGGCAGCGGCGCGCTCCGGTCGAACACGCCAATGTTGTCGAGGCCAAGAAAGCCGCCCTGGAACACGTTCTTGCCCTCGGTGTCCTTGCGGTTGACCCACCATGTGAAGTTCAGCAGCAGCTTGTGGAAAATGCGCTCAAGAAAGGCGACGTCGCCTGTGCCGGTGCATTTCTGCTCGATCTTGTAGACGCGCCAGGCCGCCCACGCCTGCACCGGCGGGTTGACATCGCCAAAGGCCCATTCGTAGGCGGGCAGCTGGCCGTTGGGGTGCTGAAACCACTCGCGGCCAAGCAGCACCAGCTGGTTTTTCGCGAATTCGGTGTCGAGCAGCGCCAGCGGGATGCAGTGAAAGGCGAGATCCCAGGCCGCGAACCAGGGGTATTCCCAGGTGTCGGGCATGGAAATAATGTCGGCGCTGTTGAGATGC
>LJCR01000143.1 GCA_001399705.1 Kouleothrix aurantiaca | reverse complement strand
GACCTGATTGTGCAGGTCGGGCGGCTGCGCGGCGATGCATGGCAGACTGCGCTCGGCACCATGGCACGCGGTGACGCGCTGAAGTTTGTTGGCAACATTCAGGAGGCGTGGGACCTGCTGGGCGAGGCCGGCGCGCTGTTCGAGTCGATTGGCGACGCGGTGGGCTGGGCGCGCACGCGCATCGGGCGCATGCTGATCAGCGTCGAGCTGAGCCGCGTCGATGAGGCGCTGGCCGACGCTGAGCGCGCGCGGGAGATTTTTGTCCACAACCATATTCAGGATAAATTGCTTGTTCTTGAACTGAATACTGCTATTGTCTACAACCTTTTGGGCGATCAACAACAAGCTATAAAAATTTATGAAGGAGTTATCGATTTAGCAACTAAAGTAGGTGGCAAAAGTGAAATGTATGTGCGATTGGCGCATAATTGCTTAGGAAACGCCTATAATGCACTTGGTTCATTTCGACGAGCAGTAAATCATTATGAGCTTGCTCATAAAATGTTTTCTGAAAACAAAGAATATCGGGCGGCTGCTATTGCCAATCTTAATATAGGTCATATTGCGGTTACACAAGGAAACTATCATCGCGCATTACAAAAACTACACCAATCCTACGACATATTAGTCGCAGAAGAATTGCGCCTAGATGCTACAAATGTTCGTCGCGATATGATCGAGTGCTATTTGGCTCTCAATCGTTATAGTGAGGCGCGAGAAATTGCAAACGATATTAGCAAGATATATCGGCAAAATGAAACAGCGCATCGTGAAGCAATAACGCTTTTGCATCTTGCTTCTGCCGAAGCAGGGTTAAGTAATCGCGAGGCGGCGTATCAAGCTTTAAATCAAGCTGAGCATATTTTCAGCAATCTTGGGGCCGCATCGTGGCTAGCGCTTACTCAGCTACGGCGTGGCAAAATTGCCATTGCACAAGGCGACATAGCGACAGCTGAAGGTTTGGCTCAAACAGCAATTGCATATTTCACTGAGCATGAACAGCGCATGAACTATGCTTCTGCATTGCTCCTTTTGGCTGAAGTCCATCTTCGGCAACAAGAAGCTCAACAAGCCAGAGGAGAGGCAGAAAAATCATTTCGTGTTTCCAAGAAAAATAATGCGTCTTCACTACGTTATGCCGCTCATGTGTTGCTTGCGCGCATCGCAGAACATGAAAATAAAACACAGCGCGCACTCCGCCATTATCGAGCTGCTTCCGGTGTAATCGAACGAATTGAGCGCAATTTATCCATCACACTTCGTCCTGGCTTCCTTGACGATAAAAATGAGTCCTTTCATGGTGCAATGCGGCTACATCTCCACTTGAATCATTTCGAGCATGCGTATAACACCCTAGAACGCACAAAATCGTTAAACTGGTTAGGATACCTTAGCAACCGCAACCAGCTTCGCTGGTCGGCAAAAGAAACGCAATCACAAACGCTCGTTGAGCTGTTAAATGAACTCCGCGCAGAGCATCAATGGTATTACCGGCTTGCATTTGAAGAAATATCGGAGGAGGACCAAAAGGGACAGCACATCGATTCTGCAACTGCACGTCAGGAGCTATACATCCGCGAACATCGCATGCGTGCTATTACCGAACAGCTTTATTTGCAGGCAGATAATACAATCTACGTCCATGTTACACCACCCCATCTGCAAGAAATACAGGCTGCACTAGAGCCATCTACGTTGCTCATTGAATATTATTGCGATGCTCAGAACATATATGTATTCTGTATTAACGCAACGAATTTATATCTGCATCGTCTTCCTATCACACTGCCAGAGCTACAGCAGAATATACGGCAACTTCAGCTCAATATTGCGTCAGCACTAAAAACCGGTGCAAGTGCATCGGCAACTGCAAACCTGGCACTGATTGGAAAGCGTATTCTTCAGAAGCTCTATGCCTGCGTTCTCAATGCCCAGAATATCACGCTTGCTGAGTATAGGCGCATCGTTATTGTACCATCTGGGGTGCTTCATTATCTGCCATTCCACCTGCTCCATAACGGAACACAGTATTTAATCGAAAGTCACGAAGTTACGCTGTTGCCTGCTGCTGGCCTATTACTACGCCAGCCATTGCGTCGCCCGGCCGGAGCACTGGCACTTGCGCATTCGTGGGAAGAACGGCTGCCAAATACGCTCCAGGAAGCACGGCTTGTCAACGAATTGTTTGGTGGGGAGGCTATAAGTGAGCAATCAGCAACGCGCAACAGTTTTGCCAGCGCGCCAGTACAAGTGCTTCATATAGCTGCGCATGGCGAACATCGCCTTGATCAGCCCGATCTGTCATACTTTCAACTGGCTGACGGTCAGGTATACACCGATGATCTGTTTCAAAACGATCTGAGCTACGAGCTTGTGACACTTAGCGCCTGCGAGACTGGCCGAGCGTATGTAACCGCTGGTGACGAGCTTATTGGCCTGGGGCGCGGCTTTTTATACGCCGGGGCGGCTTCGCTGATTACCAGCCTCTGGCGAGTGGACGACGGTATCACGCTTACGTTTATGGAACATCTTTATCGCTCATTGCAGAGTGGGGCGTCAAAAGCTGAGGCAATTCGCAACGCGCAATGCGCAATCATCCAGGCCCAGCCACAGCTCCACCCAGCTTTCTGGGGCGCATTTCAACTCATTGGTCATGCCGGGCCTTTGTCGCGGCCCGAATAATCTACCATCAAGAGGAGTGCATCACCATGCAAAATCAACAAGGGCGGGCACATTCCAGACGGCGAAAAGACTATTTCCAGCCGGGTATTATTCGCCTGCTGGTTGAGCATCCTGCCGAAATCTCAATTGGTCAGGTGCTGGAAGAATTACAAAAATTTAGCTTCTTGAACGAAACCCTTGGCCAGGCGCAGCTTGATCGCGAGCAAGCTGTTTCATTTACTCACTCGCAAAATAGCACTCGTTTTCCAGAAAATCGCCGCCCAAGGCGCGACGCCTTTACAGTCCTGCCGTACGTCTTGCCACAACTCACGCAATATAATGGCCGAGATGCGCGTGAATTGATTCGCAGAATCAACGCGCTGAACCAAAACATTCTCGCCCTGCCTGATGATGGCGCTGTACTTTTGCGCATAGCTTCACCAAATTGGTTCTCGGTGCCAACGCCAGAAAATACAGGAGGCGGTGGCCCAGGTTCGCGCCCTATTCCTGCGAGTGTAGCAAGCGAGTTTGCCGGCAGCGCGATTGATGCGCCTGGGGCACCATACACTTTTACAATGACGGCACTGCCTGACTTCAAGCCACGCGACGCAACCCGTAAGGTTGATGTTGCCATGTTCGATACGGCATACTGCATTGAAACGCTGCAAAAAGCATATACTGATCATGCAACAGCTCATCCAATCATTCGCAGCCTGCTTGAACCAAATGGGAGTGGCGGATTTACAAACCTAACAGTGCATCTTGCGCCCGAAATTGGCGTCAAGCTGCTCGCTCCTGATGAGGTTCGTGTGCGGCGACACGATTACAACATGAACGACCATGGGCTATTCGTGTCGGGCATTATTCACTCGATTGCGCCAAAGGCACAGTTGCATCTTTACCAGGTGCTGAATGACTATGGTCTTGGCACTACGCAGGGTATTGCCCTTGCCATCAAGCATCTGGCGCAACAACGCGAAGATGCGACTGAGCGTCGCCCGCTGGTTGTGAACTGTAGTTTTATGCTGGTTATGCCACTGCCCGGCCAGTATAAAAATAATGGCGATGCAAACGACCAGCTCGTTAGTTTTGAGGTTTTTCAGAAGAATGAAGAGCAGATTACCCCAGACGATTTGTATCTGCTCGACCAGTTCTGCCTCGATCTTGACTGGGCTTTTGACTCACTGCGCGGAAACGATGCACTGGTGATCGCAGCGGCAGGGAACGATGCCAACAACGGTCAAGATGTGACCGGCGGCGACCGCCCGCAAGCGCGGTTTCCCGCAGCGTTCACAAGCGTCGAAGGGGTTGGCGCACTCGACAAAAATAGCACTGTTATGGCCGAATATTCGAACAAATCGGATCGGCCATCGTACAAAGGAATTGTTACATTGGGCGGTGGCGCGACAACTTTTCTCGACGAGGCGGGGGAGATTTTCGATAGCAAGACCACGCCAGAGATGGGTGTGCTTGGCGTGTATCTTGGCAATTTCCCGGGCGACAAAGCTCCCGGCAAGGAGCTGGACGAGGATGAGCCATACAGCGATGAAGAAAATACAACTCAATGGGCATGGTGGTCGGGAACGTCGTTTGCCGCGCCTATTATTACGGGCACAGCCGCAGCCCTGCTTGGGCATGGCCTTACGCCAGTAACCGTTATGGGCGCAATCCGCGCGGCCGAACCCGATCTGGCGAGCGATAGCGCGGAAATTTTCATGGTCACGCAGGGCTAAACAGCGCTCTCACGGAGGGCAAGGCATCACTATCAGTTCGTACACTCAGCTATGGAGGCATTATGGGAAATGATCCTTCCAGGCCAGCGAACGACGATGCAAGCAACACACCGCCTTCGGTAGAACTCTCCCGTCGCAGTTTTGCACGGCGTATGGCGGAACTTGCCGGCGGGGCCGCATTCGCGGCCCTGGCTGGCGGCAACGCTCGCGTTGCGGCGGCGCAGCGCAACGCGACAGCGGCACATACCTACTGCGTGCCCGGCGAGGTGCTGGTGGTCGTACGTCACCCTGGCGCATTTACTCGCGAGCACGTGGCGCAGCGTCTGCGCGTCCACCCACTGCTTAGCGATGCGCTGCTTGCCGGGGCAGCGCCGGACGCCGAGCGCATGATCACGCTGGCAAGTGGCGCAGAAGCCTGGACGCTCGCCGCGCTGCCCGCGCCGGGTGCCAACAACGCGGCAGCGCTGCTCGATCACTGCGAGCGGCTGAGCGCCGACGCCCTGGCGGCACCTGCTAGCGAGGTGAGTATCGCCCAGTTTGTGCCGAATTGGATGGCTGCTGGCGCGCCCGAAAATGTAGGCGGCGGCGGACCGGGCGGGCGACCACAGGCGATTTCGGCCGCCGAGCTTGCGCAGCTACGCGGCGTTCAACCTGCATTCTGGCAGTTTGTGCTCCCCGCCGGCCTGCCGCTGCAACGCCCTGCCGCCGAGCGCGGCGCAGGCATCGACATCTACATCCTCGACACCGCGCCCGACCGCGCCGCGCTCGATGGCGCGATGGCGCGCTGGCAGGCGGCGCACCCGCTTGTGGCGGGGTTGCTCGGCCCCAACAGCCCGCTCGACATCGCCTACGCCGGCGCGGATCATCTGCTCGGCCAGCTCGACTATGTGCTGCCCAACGCGCACTACCTCATGCCCGACCACGGGCTGTTTGTGGCGGGCATCATCCACGCGATTGCGCCAGCCGCGCGCCTGCATCTGGTCGAAGTGCTTAACCCTTACGGCGTTGGCTCGCTCGAAAGCATTGCGCGGGGCTTTGCGCTTGCCGCCCAGGCAGCAGCGCGCGGCCCGGTGATTGTTAATGCGAGCCTGTGCCTGGATGTGCCGCAGCCCGACCGGGCCTGGCTGCGCACATTGCGCCAGGACGAGCCATTCTGGGCTGGCCAGCCGCCCGAACGGCTCCTGCGCACGGTTGCGCCCTTCCAGCAGCTTTGCGACACATTGCACAGCCAGCAGGCAGCGGTGGTCGCGGCGGCTGGCAACGAAGGGCGGGCTGGCTACCATCCCCCGGCGCGCTACCCGGCCGCGTTCGATTCGGTGCTAGGGGTGGGGGCGCTCAAGGCCGACGCAGCGACGCCGGCCGACTATTCCAACCTGTCGGACGCGCCACTGCGCGCAGGTGTGGCGGCATTTGGCGGCGAGGTCACGGCCGGCACGGCCGATGCGCGCTCTGGCATGGTTGGGCTGTATACGGGCGCATTTCCCGATGGCGCGCCAAACGAAACCGGCTGGGCGCGCTGGGCTGGCACATCCTTCGCAGCGCCCGTGGTGGCGGGCGCGCTGGCGGCGCTAATGAGCGAAGGGCACGCGCGCGACGCGGCCATTCAGCTGCTGCGCCGTGCCGGCCCGGGCAGCATGTCGCCCATTGGCGCGATCTTCTCGGCGCGCCAGCTGGCGCAGTAAGCGCGGGCCACAGAGAGCACAGAGAGCACCGAGCAAAAGAATTGAAACTCGTGTCCTCGGTGCGCTGTATGGCTCACGCATTCTGGGTGTGACCAACGACGAATGACGAACGACGAAGCGCCTTGGTCATTCGTCTTTCGTCCTTCGTCCTTCGTTCGACTTGCACCAAAATACTCAGGCGCATAGGAGGCTTCCCGCAACTCTTGTGATAAAACCCTCGCCGCCGCATTGATATGTATGAGGG
>LJCR01001429.1 GCA_001399705.1 Kouleothrix aurantiaca | reverse complement strand
GCGCGCGGACCGGGTGAACGCGATCAACTATGTGATCGATTTGCTGCGCGAATACGGCCTGGATCACTCGATCGATGCCGCGCTGCGCTATATGATCACCAGCGGGCCGCGGGCAGCGCTGGGCGTTCAGCGCGGCGCCGGGGATCTGATCAGCGGGTATCGCGTGGATACCCAATCGCTGACGACGCCGTGGCAGGGGCCGCTCACCGCCTTCCCGCCGCCGCACTGGCTCGCGCCCCGCGAAGCGCTGCTGCTTATGCCGCTGGAAGCCGGCGCGCAGCAGCGCACACTGGTTGGGATTGTGGAGCGCGAAGGGCAGGCGCATCTCGATCTGGATGATCTGCTGCTGCGCTCGATTAATACCTATCGCTCGATCGCGGTTCTTCACCAGACGTTGCGCGAGCTAGATGCGGCGCGCTCGGTGCAGCTCAGCCTGCTTCCGCGCCAGGCGCCACATTCGGAAGACTACGACATTGCCGGGGCAACACGGCCCGCACGCCAGGTCGGCGGCGACCTGTACGGCTACTATGTGCGCCCGAGCGGGGCGCTGGCGCTGGCGCTGGGCGATGTGGCCGGCAAGGGCATGCCCGCGGCCTTGCTGATGTCGGCCTGCGCGACGGCGCTGGCAGGCACCATCCCTGTTGGCCTTGCGCCCAGCCTGACGCTCAGCCAGATTCACCAGATGCTTCAACCCTCGGTTGGGCGCGGGCAGAACGCAGCCGTATGCCTGGTGTACCTTGATGGGCCACGCATCCGCATTGCGAACGCAGGCGCGGTTGCGCCACTGGTACGCAGCACCGGCGGCGTGCGCATGATCGACATTGGCGGCCTGCCGCTGGGCACGCCCCTCTCGGCGGCAAGGCCCTACCGCGAGGTCGAGGAGCCGCTGGCCCCCGGCGATATGCTGATTCTCAGCAGCGATGGGATTGTGGAAGCCATGAATCACCAGGGCGAGATGTATGGCTTTGGGCGCTTCGAGGCGGCCATCGCCAGCGGCCCGACCCACAGCGCCCAGGCGCTGCTGGCACACCTGTTTGCAGAAGTTGCCGCCTTCGTGGGCGACGCTGAGATGCACGACGACATGGCCATAGTCGTCGCCCGCTATAGCGGGTAGAATAAGCTGTCGCACAGCAAGCCCGCGAGGCAATGGAGCAGCTTGGCAGCAATCAAGCGCGGCTTGAGCGGGTGCTCGGCATCACACCCAATACGGGTGAACCCTTTGGAATTGTCGTGCTGCGCCCGTCGGCTACGCTCAGAATACGCTCCGCTCTGGCATCTCCCGGCACTCTGATACCAGCTCCGCTTGATCACGTTTGTTTTCTGGTGCTGTGCCCCAGCAATGCTGGGCACAGCACCAGAAAAAGAAAATTCGGAGGCGGCGAAGCCGCCCCCGAACCCCCACATTGTGCCAGTGTTCTTGCGGATTTCGTATGAACAGGAGATTCCGGTCGCGCTCCGTTCAGAATGGCAAAGGAAAAGTATCTACCCTGCCGGCCAGCGATGCGCGCGACTGGACGGCGACCCGCGCCTGGGCGCGTGCCCTGGCCGCAAAGCTTGTGCCAGCTTTACACGAAACAGAGGCACCGCTAAGTAACCCCACACGCCTGACAGTTCTTACCTTTGGTACGCTGGCGGCCCGCCACGAGCGGCCGGCGCCAGGCGTGTGGGACAAACGCATGCAAGGAGGATAGCTATGATCGCAGCACCAGGAGCAAGCCAGGCGGTAACGGCTCCCGATCGACCGTGGCGCGGCCTGTATCGCGCCGGCGCCGTAGCAGCCGCGCTGTACGTCCTGCTGATCATC
>LJCR01001428.1 GCA_001399705.1 Kouleothrix aurantiaca | reverse complement strand
GATCAGTACCTGCTCAAAGGGGTAGAGCGAAAACGCCTCGCCAAGCAGGCGTTCGGCGCGCTGCAGATCAAACTCAGTGAGCGCCTGCGTAAGTTCGCCTACAAGCAGGTGAAATGCGCGCGAGTCGGTGTTCAAGCTGGGATCGGTAGCGCTTGTATCGAGCGTATCAGTCAGCAGCATCACGGCGTGGCTGATATTCACACCTTCATCGGTGCGGTCGCGCAGCCAGCGAATAATCGCAATATCTTGCTCGGAGTACAGGCGGTGGCCGCCAGGGGTGCGCTGCGGCCGTGGCACACCATAGCGCCGCTCCCAGGCGCGAAAGGTGTCTGCTGGCACGCCGGTTTCTCGCGCAACCGCTTTTGTATTGAAGACCGGTGATGTCGACAGCTGCGTAAACGCAGGGGGTTGCGCCATAATTATTTTGCCTTCATAGTAGCCGTATTAGCCTCGCAGTGTAACATGGCGCACACAGCATGTCAACCAATTGCACAGGGATATTGCCAAACTATGGTACCTCGGCGCGTACACGTATTCGAGCCAGGCAGATCGCATCTCAGCGCGCTGGCGCGAGGATGGCACTCGTGGATGTGGGGGGCCAGGGTCGGTTTCGCCGCCCCAAACAGGCTTTTTCGCGTGCTGCGCCCGGCGAAACCGGGTGCGGCAGCTGAAAATAAAGGCTCTCAAACAGATTTGGCATCAGCGGTAAAACAGCCAAAATTTCAGGTGCTGCGCACAGCTTTACCGGGCGCAGCACCTGAAACAAACGTGAAGTGAAGAAAATCAGGATCAGAGCAGGCGGGCCGCAGCAATACTGCGTATCGGCGGCAGGCCGGCTTTCACTTCCTGCCAGCTACGCCCCCGATCGCTGGTCATCAGCAGCGCGCCTGCTTCGCCGCCCGCAAACGCCACATCGACGTGGTAGCTGGCCGGCATAATGACATCGATTGCGCCCTCTGGAAACGTTTGCGCCCAGCTTGCGCCCAGGTCGTCGCTGCGGGCAATGCCGCCATCGGCCAGCGCCAGCAGCAGCGCGCTGGACTTGCCGGGCAGCGTGGCCAGCGCGCCGCGCGCCACTGGCGCGCCCGTCTGCGCAACCCACGCGGCATCAGCGCTGGCACAAGCGTACAGCGTTTCGCCAAGCACCGCGCGTAGCTCGCCGGGCAGATGCGGCAGCAGCGCCAGGCTGGCCGCCCTGCCGGGCAACGCCGCACCAAAGGGTGCCCACACGCCCGCTGCATCGCGCGCAAACACCTGCGCGCCACCCACCGTCGCAGCGGCCCCACCGGCGACCGCAAGCGGCCCGGCCGGCCCATCGAGCGGCTGCAATTGCCAGTTCGCCCCCCGATCGGGGCTCTCATACACGCCGTCGTCGGTGCGAATAAAGCCAGGCCCGTTCGCAGCACCGGCAATCGCCGCCGCCGGCCAATCGAACAGCACCTGCCAGCTTTGCCCGCCATCCTCGCTGCGCTGCACCCCCTGGCCAGCAACAGCGGCCAGCACCAGCAGGGGATTCTCAGGCGCGGCCCACACCGCCGTCACGGCAGTGCCGCGAAACGGCTGGCCGATCCGCAGCCAGCGGCCGATCTCGTTCGGGTTACTGAACAGCACCAGTCCATCGTCGGTACCGACGAACAACAACCCGGCCTTCGCCATCAGCGCCTCCTTCAGCTCGCGCGCGCGGCTGTGCCTTCTTGCAGCGCGGCAAAGCGCGCAAAGAAATCGGGGAATGTTTTTGCAACCGCATTGGCGTGCGCGATTTCCACCCCAGGCATGACCAGCCCGGCCACCGCCAAACCCATCGCC
>LJCR01001427.1 GCA_001399705.1 Kouleothrix aurantiaca | reverse complement strand
ACAAACTGGAGGACGCAATCGCGAGAGCCCTGCAGCAAATCTCGGCTGCCGATGCACGAGCCTTTTTCCAGCACTGTGGGTACCGATTTCCTCCCAATCTTGATCAATGGTTTTGCACTTAGCTATAGAGTTTGCCTTCCGCCACCCAGCGCTCCAGCACCTCGCGCGCGGCGCGGGCGGCATTGGCGCGGTGGCTGATCTGGTTTTTGCGCTCGGGCGGCAGCTCGGCCAGGGTCGCGTTTTCGTCGAGCAGGTAGAACAGCGGGTCGTAGCCGAAGCCGTGGCTGCCGCGCGGGGCCATGTCGATCACGCCGGGCAGCGTACCCTCGACATCTTCGATCGTGCCGTCGGGCAGCGCCAGCGCGATCACGCAGACAAAGCGCGCCAGCCGGGCATGGAACGGCACATTCGCCAGCTTTTCCAGCAGCAGCGCATTGCGGTCGGCGTCGGTTTTGCCGGGGCCAGCGTAGCGCGCCGAGCGCACGCCCGGCTCGCCATCCAGCGCGTGCACCTCCAGCCCCGAGTCGTCGGCCAGGGCGGGCAGGCCGCTGCGCGCGGTGTAGTATTCGGCTTTCAGGCGCGCATTATCGGCAAAAGTCGCGCCGGTTTCTTCCACGTCGTCGGTGATGCCGAGATCCTGCAGGGTGCGCAGCTCGAGCGGCAGGCCGGCGAAAATAGCAGAATACTCGCGCAGCTTGTTCTGGTTGGTTGTCGCGATCAGAAGGGTTGGCATAGCGCAGCTCCAGCAGCAATTCGGGTGATGCAGATGCCAAGGGTACAAGGTTTGCGAAGCGCTGTCAAATATTCGCGCCGCGCGCTGTAACGAAATCGGCGTGCGCGAGACTTTCTTTCAGAAGCACACAATAAACGCAGCGATCGGGCGTTTAGATACAGCTTCACTTGTTTCCACCCATATCAGGGCAATACTGCCCACGATACCTGTGAAGGAGTGCATCATGCGACGCCTCTTGCTTCGGCGTGCGTTCCAGTCGATCTTTGGCCTGTTCGCGCTGCTCATGTTGTTCAGTAGCGGTCTTGCTGCCGCATCTGGCGATGCGGGCGCGGTATTTGCGCTTTCGAATTCACCTAACGGTAATGCAGTTCTGATCTGGAATCGCGCCGCCGATGGCACGCTCACCGCTGCTGGCAGCATCCCGACCGGCGGCACGGGCACCGGCGCGGGCCTTGGCTCGCAGGGCGCGCTGGCGCTGAGCGCGAACCACCAGTGGCTGTTTGCAGTGAACGCCGGCAGCGACAGCATTTCGGCCTTCCGCGTGCGGCCCGCCGGGCTTGACTTCGCGGGCCAGGTCGCGTCGGGTGGCACCCGCCCCACCAGCGTCACAGTCCACGATGACCTGCTGTACGTGCTGAATGCGGGCGGCGCGGGCAATATCGTGGGCTTTCGCGGCGCGGGTGATGGGAAGTTGCGGCAAATCGCCGGCTCGGCGCGCCCGCTGAGCGGCAACGCCACCGCACCGGCGCAGGTGCAGTTCAGCCCCGACGGCGACCTGCTGGCGGTGACTGAGCGCAACACGCAGACGATCGACACCTACCGCGTGGGCGAGCATGGCCTGGCAAGCGGGCCGATCGTCAACCACTCGGCGGGCGCGGTGCCGTTCGGCTTTGCCTTCGACAAGCGCGGGCACCTGGTTGTTTCCGAAGCGGGCGGCGGCGCGAATGGCCTCAGCGCGGCCTCATCCTATGCGGTTGCAGAGAATGGCGCGCTCCGTGTGGTGAGCGCCTCGGCAGCCACCAATCAGGGCGCGGCGTGCTGGGTGGTGATCACTGGCAACGGGCGCTACGCCT
>LJCR01001425.1 GCA_001399705.1 Kouleothrix aurantiaca | reverse complement strand
ATCTGCAAGTTCGCGGCCAGCTTGTCGCCGATTGCGCGCAGCTCGGCGGGCGGGAACAAGTTGTCGCGCACAATCCAGGCGGCCAGCACCTCGAAGGCCACATCGTCGCGCAGCCACGGGTCGGGCGAGCCGAGGTAGCCCAATAGCTCGGGCGCCAGCCCGGCGGCACTATGCCCTTCGGGAAGTGCGCCGTCGGCATCGACGACGGATTGCCAGAACTCGCGGTTCATTGCGTGCTCCTTTCGCGCCAGTTGCGAAGAACAAACGATTGGGCCACAGAGAGCACCGAGATCACGGAGGAAAAGATCAATCTCAGTGTCCTCTGTGCGCTCTGTGGCCAACTGTGGATGATTTACCCCTCGCGCAGATCGACCATGTGCTCGAACAGCTTGCCGGTTTCGACAATCGTCACTGGCGCGTCGCACGCTTCCTCGACCTTCGCGATCAGCTCCAGCACGGGCGCGGTCAGCTCGGCGCGGCTCCGTGCGCCCGTCACCGCCGGGTCGAAGTGGTCGCAGAAGGTCAGCGCAATCTCGGTCGGGCCGTTGAGCATGGCCGCGTAGCCCAGCATATCCCAGGGGATTTCGGCGGCCTTGCGGCGCAGCCGGCCGGTCACCACGCCATACTCGGCGATGCCGCGCTGCTGGATCTCGTCGGCACCCAGCTCGCCGGGCAGCGGGCCGGCGCCCACGCGCGAGGGCACCGCCTTGACGACCATCACCGCGCCGCTGATGTTGCGCCAGCTCAGGCCGACATCGTCGGCGGCGGCGGCCACGGTGCAGTTGCCCGAGGTTACAAACGGGTAGTCGGGCGAAAGCGCCAGCGAGAGAAAGGTGCCCTGCGAGCACTCGACGATCAGCTGCTTGCGGCGCGCGGTGTCGTTGGCGAGCTGCGCAATGTCGGCCAGGTAGGGCTGCAGCTCGGGAATATCTTTCGCCTGCGGGGCCTGGCGCAGCACGAAATCGGCTTGCGCCGCGCCCGAGCCGCTCTTGGTCGAGCCAACCGTTTCGCTCAGGTGCTGGCTGGCCTTCTCGCGGGCGATATGCTCCTCGGTGATGATCGGGCAGCGGTAATCGACCTTGACGCGCTCGGCGAGGTTGTAGCGCTCGACCTCGGCCGCGAACACGCGCGGATCGACCGCCACGCCCGAGCCAATGCCCACGGCGGTGCCGTCGTTCATGAAACCGAGCGGCAGCTGGCGCGTACGGATGGAGTTTTCTTCGGTGATGTAGACGCTGTGGCCGGCGTTGGTGCCGATGCCGGCGCGCAGGCAGAGTGGCGCGGCCTCGCGACGCGACAGATAGGCGGCAACCTTGCCCTTGCCTGAGTCGCCCCACAGCGCGTCGACGACGATAATAGCTCCCATAGCTGAAATTAGCTCCTTATAGTGCCACAAAGACTCGAAGGCTCGAAGCTTTCAATACTTCTGTAAAAACTTTGTGACTTTGTGCCTTTGTGGCAGAATCGTATCGCAACCGTTTTCTAGATTGTGAGCGCATGTATGGCGCGCACCGCCGCGTCGGCATCGGCGCTGGAGACAACCACGCTGATTGAGCATTCCGAGGAACCTTGCGCGATCGCGATTACATTAATCTTCTGCTCGGCCAGCGCGCCAAACACCTGGCTCGCAACGCCGGGCGTTTCGCGCATGCCCGCGCCCACGGCGGTGACGATCACCACGCTTTCGCGCGGCGCGATCCGGTCGACGTCGCGGCGGGCCAGCTCGTTCGCCAGCCCTTCTTCCAGCGCCCTCACGACCGCTGCCGAGGAGTTTTGCGGGATGACAAAGCAGATACTTTGCTCGGACG
>LJCR01001426.1 GCA_001399705.1 Kouleothrix aurantiaca | reverse complement strand
CCAGTCGGTGAGCGCCGAGCGCCAGACCGAGGTAGACCTCGCGCCTGGCTGGCATTTTGCGCGCCCATAATGTCATTTGCAGCGTGGTCACGAAGGTAGGATGCACGTAGCAGAAGCTGTACACACTAGCCTAAAATAATGTGAGCCGGGCGCTGGCATGCTCAGCCGCGAGATCGCAACCCTGGAAAGCATCGCGCGCGCCTTCCCCGCCAACACCGCGCTCGTCGCCGCGCAGGCGTGGCTGGCGGCGCGGCTGGCGGAGCTGGAGGGCGCGGGTTCGTAGGCCCGCCCGCAGCGCGCACAATCACAACGAATTTGGCATGAAAAAGAATACGATTATCTATCGTAAAGGCGGCCCAACGCTGCTATTCTAGGCCGCAGAGAAGCCACCGGGCGTCTCGCATCGTTCCCTCACACCGCACAAAGGAGTACGTCTATGGCGATGGACGAAACCCGCCACCCCGGCAACGAGCGCATTTACACCGACCTCGAAGTGCTGCGCGCGATCATCAACCTGCCAGATTACCGGCCAATCAATCCCGCCTACAGCGCCGAGGCGCTCAGCGCGCTTGCGGCAGCGCTTGCCAGCGCCGAGCAAACCGAGCAGCTCGCCGAGGCGGCCCACGACACTGCGCGCGAGGCGAAGATCAGCGCCGCCTGGGCCTTGCACAATGCCATCCTCGCAGCGAAGACGCAGGTCATTGCGCAGTACGGCCCCAACTCCAACGAAGTCGAATGGCTTGGGCTGAAGAAGAAATCGGCCCGCCGCCGCCCCGTGCGCCGCAGCTCCAACGCCCAAAGCTAACCCCCAGCACAGCGCGTGGGCGGGCGTATGTGTCCGCCCATGCAACCACTGTTGCGGCCCATTGCTTTCCAGCTGTGCGCGCGCCGCTCTGGGATGCACCGCCGCTCGCGTCGCTCGTGGCGGCTCGCCAGCCCCGGCACTACCTGCGCCGGCACATATATCAGCGCCGCCGCCGGCAACTGCGCGCTCCACCAGTGCATGTGAACACCGCCAGCCTTGGCACACCCTTGCCGCGCTTCAAAACCACGCCCACAGCCATGTCCATTCGCCGCGCCGGGCAGCAAGGCTGGGCCAGCGTCGGGCGGCGGCTGGGGAGTATGTCTCCCGCGGCCGCAGCACCCGCAACGACGCCGCGCGCCAGCGCATGCACCGCTCCATCAGGCGCAACCCCGCGCAATGGCGCCAGCGCCACGGCAGCAGCAAAGCGCCACACGCCCTTCTTCGCGCGCACCTGCGCCGCCGCGCCACAGCCTGCAACGCTAACCCCACCGCCCGCCTGCCGGTAACTTCCCGGCTGCACGGCTCTGCAACCCCCGATTCCCCTCGGAGATAAGCAAAATTACGTATTACGTTCGCGCGTGCCTTGTGCTACACTACGTGTATTAATAGTACGAAACGGGAAGTAAATACTGCCAGCGTAGAGCGTCGCTTTTCGCCTGGTTTCTAGCCACGGCCAGCGACCTACGTGCGAACGACTTCGGTGGGACGGGTCTGTTTTTGGCTGCGTGCAACGCACAAGCAGCAGTCGCGGGTGAAATTGCCCACGACTGTGGCACCCTGCGCTGTACCGGGAGCACCTGGCCGCGCCACGTGCCCATATCGTCGCCTAGACACGAGCGCGCTAGGTGTTTTTTGTATACCCTGTTTCGGGCCGGCAAATCATAAGCAGAGGAGAGATTGCGATGGAGTAAAGCACAGAACTCTGACTGGCCTTTGGATCACCAGGGTTTGGTGATAGTTGCTGTTGGGCGGTTTTGGCCTGGCTCTGATACCAGTTAGTGAT
>LJCR01001424.1 GCA_001399705.1 Kouleothrix aurantiaca | reverse complement strand
CTTTAAGGGGTTCGGGGCAAGGCCCCGACGGTGGGGTTGTTAGGGGCCGACGGCGGCCCCTGACCGCAGGGCACGGGGTCGCGCAGACCCCGACAAACGTTCTTTTCGCCACCATGCCTCCGTTGTGCCAAAAAGCTGGCAGCGTACCTCCAACGCTGTACGGGCGAACCTTGTGTTCGCCCCAAGGCGTGGAAACGAGCGTTGCCCTTGATACTGGCGCACCCGAAACGGAGGCGTAATCATGAGGGCTGCGCTTCACGCCAAGGTTTTTTGGTAGAAGAGCAGGAAAAATAGGTTGGCCTGTACTATAAAGAAAATATAAGTGGAATATGGTAAAAAGTAAACGCTAAATTCAAAAAGAACGAAACTCAACGACCCATATTAGGGTACCATTCCATATTAGTACAATCACGCTGTTTTGCAGCATCATATACCGCATCATAGTGTTCTAAAAGATTTGCGACATTAGCAAATTGCAAACCTGCAACGGTATGGTAATTTTGTCCGACTGCAAAATTATTAATATACTTGCAGTTACCTATGGCCGCAACGATTAATGACCCTCCCCCTGTAAAGCTGCTAGGAGTGGGTGCATAGAGTACTAATAATCCATGGTGTCGCACATCCAAAATCATATATGGATTAACCTCATCGATATTCTGTGGATCATAAATACCCTGAAAAGTAACCTCAGGAAGCTGTGCAAGTAACGTTCGCATCTGGGGTACTTTCCAATAATAATACTGATATGCCTCTAATTGCGGAGAGCCAATAACAAATACTACACACAGCATACCGACCAAACCTATTCCTATGATTGATAGTATCCTTAATATATACTTTATCATATACCCTCCGTAGTTAATACGTTAAAATCCTGAATTTATTTTAGTTTACAGCCACCTTTAGCGCAATTGCGATATGGTCCAACACCTACTTCTATAGCAGCCCTTGCTATGCGTGCTTCTATCCAACCCATTTGCTTAGTATTGGACATATCAGCACCAACAGGCAATTGAACCTTCTCATCAATAGTTGAAGCAGCAGGATCTTTTACCCACTTATTACCCCAGCCGAAGATATTACCTCCCAAACCTGCTTTTAATCCACCATTACCATCATCATAAATGTCATAGGTCTCTCCATCATGGATATCAGCGCTATAACCTTGTCCATATCCGTCGATTGGCGCACCATCGACATAAACATTATCAACATCAACCATACCAAGACTAGCTGAGGATTGGCCAGGTCCAAGTCGATAAACTTGATTTTCCTTCACTGTTCCATCTGGTAAAACAACATCTCCTTTAATGATGACAGAGTGATTCTTGCTATGATTTATAACGCGCGCGCCAGAGCAAGAACTATAATCTTCCTTACAAACTGTCGTATGCCCACTCCGATCCGCCGCCTTCATCGGTCCATTGAGTACGTAGCTGTAGCGATTCAGCGCCTGCGGGTTGGCTGGCCCCCACGGATTACCAACTTTCCGCTTCTCGTCGTCCGAAAGCTGGAACCAGAAGGGCTGGCTGTTCTCGCCATGCAGCGTCGCGCCAAAGCCCACGTCGTGGAAGTCCACGGTCAGCGGCTTGAGTGCAATGCCGTCGAGGCTGCCGCTGATGGCTTGGGCCGCAGTGCTGTTTGTTTGCGTGAGCGCAGGCAGTGCCTACTTCAAGCCAGTTTGCTCAGGCCGCAGGGCCGCCGGGGCTCGCGCCGCCCCGGCACCCGGCGTCGGGGCTTATCGCCCCGAACCCCAAATTTTGCGTGGTTCCATGTGCTGCGTTTGGTTCTCATGCCTCCGTTGTGC
>LJCR01001423.1 GCA_001399705.1 Kouleothrix aurantiaca | reverse complement strand
GACATAGGTGGGCGCGGCCAGCCCGGAGGCGCTAAAGGCGGTGTTTGGGCCAAAGCCGCGCTCAAGGTTCTGGTCCAGCTCGTCGCTGAACACGCGCAGCACCACGCGCATGCCCGGCCGCATGCCGCGCGCCGTCAGCGCGATCTCGATGTTTGCGAGGTCGTCGTTGATCGCGGCGACCACGGCGCGCGCCCGTGCGAGGCCGGCCTGGCGCAGCGCAGCTGGCTCGCGCGCATCCCCGACCACGACCGGCACCTTCAGGTTCAGCGCGCGCTCGACGAAGGGGCCGCCCCATGCGCGCTCGACCACAACCGCCGTATGCCCATTTGCCAACAGCTGCTCGACCACGCGCATGCCCACGCGCCCCAGCCCCGCAACGATGATGTGATCGCGGCCCGTTGCGGCCAGCGCCACCTGCCAGGCCTCGCGGCGGCTGCCCTTGTCGAACAGAAGGCGGCCGAAGTTGAGCACGCTCTGGAAAATGAGGGCGAGGCCGAGCAGCGGGATGAGGAAGAACAGCAGCACGCCTAACGGGTCGTCGGGCAGGTCGAGGCCGGTCTGGAGCGACACCAGCTTGAGCGTTTCGAACAGGGCAGCGGCGAAGCCGAGCCGGGCGGGGTGGGCGTAGTGCAGGTAGAGCGTGCCGGCCAGCGCCAGCACCGCGAAGCCGGCCAGCGCCACCCACGACTCGCGCAACAGCAGACCGAAATCGTAGAGGTTGGCGCGCAGCAGCTGCCAGATGCGGGAGCGGCGGCGCGGGCGGGTGGGAGTGTTCATGCGGCATCCGTTCAGGCGGCTCCGCTGCCATTGTACCGGGGGCGTCAAGCGCGCAGCGTGGTACAATGCCGCAATCGCCAAGCAAGAAAGAATGCCTGTGACTGACCCGCGAACCCGCGACGACCTGCTCGAAGCCATGCGCCTGGCCTGCCCGCTGTGCGTGCTGACATAGGTTGGCGCAAGCGCGCCGTTGGGCTGGTCGCCGCGCCGCCATGTGCCAAGCGTTTCGAAATCCAGCACGCTCGTGCGCTCGAACAGGTCGCGCAGGGCCACGAACTCGGTGCCGGCGGTTTGATGAGTCGGCGTTTGAAAGGCGTAGTAGGCCGGCTTCAATCGGCTGTAGTCGGCGCGCCCGCTGCCCAGCGCAACAAGGCCGTAGGGGTTGTTGATATCGTCCTTCAGCGTGTACCAGAAGATCCGCTCGACGCCCGAGCGCCACAGCAGCAAGAGCGCGCGCACCAGCATGGTGGCCTGCCCCTGCTCGTCGAGCGTGCCGACGGCGTCGTGGTCGCTTGCGCCACTGGCCCAGCCCACCTCGGTTACCCAGATCGGGCGCGGGCCCCACTGCGCGGCCAGCGCGCGCACGCCATCGGCGGCGGCGGCGAGGTTGCCACTTTCGGGCGTAGCCGGGTCGACATAGGGGTGGATGGCGAGGATGTCGAAGCTGCCCCACGCGCCGGCCTGCGCGACCTGCCGCAGAAACGTGGTGCTGAACGGGTTGATGCCGCCGAGCAGGATTTTCGCGTCGGGGGCGGCGGCGCGGATGGCGCTGCTGGCGCGATTGAGCAGTAGGGCGTAGGCGGCCGGGTCGGGCGCGGGCTTCCAGAACAGCGGGTTATCGGGCTCGTTCCAGACCTCCCAGTGGTGAATGTAGCGCCCGTAGCGCTGCGCCGCCGCCGCCGCAAAGGCCGCAAAGGCTGCCGAGTCGGGCGCGGCGAACGACACGTCGTTGGGGTTGTCGCTCGGGTCGGGCGTGGCCCAGCCGGGCGGGTGGCCCAGCACCGCAACGATCCTGATGTCGCGCTGGAGCAGGG
>LJCR01001421.1 GCA_001399705.1 Kouleothrix aurantiaca | reverse complement strand
CCACGGAACTGCGGAACCACAGAACTGCGCAATGAGTTTTGTGGTTCCGTGGTTCTGCGGTTCGATCAGGGAACGGGAATGTCCATGTACGACGAATTCTTCTCCAAAGCCCAAGCCCTGCGCGAGGCGGGCGTGCCCTTCGCGACGGCGACGGTAGTGCGTGCCGAGCGGCCAACTTCGGGCAAACCTGGCGACAAGGCGATTGTGACCGCCGACGGCACGATGTACGGTTGGATTGGCGGCAGTTGCGCGCAGCCGACCGTCATCCGCGAGGCGCTGGCGGCGCTGCGCAGCGACGAAAGTCGCTTCGTGCGGCTCTCGCCCGATCCGGCATCGCAGCCGCCGCGCGAGGGCCTGCTGGACGTGCCAATGACCTGTTTTAGCGGTGGGACACTGGAAATCTACATCGAGCCGCAGCAGCCGCAGCCACGCCTGATCGTCGTGGGCGGCCTGCCGGTGGCACGCGCGCTGGCCGAGCTGGCGCGGGCAATGAGCTACCGCACGATTGTGGTCGACCCGGCGCACCACGGCGACGCGCCACCCTACGCCGACGAGCTGCTGACCGAGCTGCCCGCGCTGGCCGGGCGCGTCACGCCAGTGACGTTCATTCTTATCGCCACGCACGGCCAGTACGACGAGCTGGCGCTTGAGCAGGCGCTGGCGACTCCTGCGCCCTATATCGGGTTAGTGGCGAGCCGCAAGCGCGCCGCGCAGGTGCGCGAGTATCTGGCCGATCAGGGCTTTGCGCCCGAGCAGCTGGCGCGCTTCAAGTCGCCGGCGGGGCTGGATATTGGGGCGCGGCGCGGCGACGAGATCGCGCTGAGCATTATGGCAGAAATCGTGCAGTGCCGGCGCGGGCTGGCCGACCTGGCGTGGCAGGAAGCGGTGGAAGCGCCGCCCGCAGCCACCCCGGCAGAGGCAATCGACCCGGTGTGTGGCATGAGTGTCGAGATCGCGGGGGCAAGATACACCTACGACCATGGCGGCGAAACGTTCTATTTCTGCTGCCCGGCCTGCCGCAAAAGCTTCGTGCGCGCGCCCGACGAGTACCTCGTCCACAAGTAGTCGTAGTCACCACAGATAAGACGAAGGACGAATGACGAACGACCAAGATGCACACGTTCGTCATTCGCCTTTTGTCGTTCGTCTAATCTTCAAAGAGTGAGTTTGGCGCGTTGAGGTTGGCGTCGTCATCGACCGACACGCCCATGCGCTGCACCAGCTCGCCGCCAAACCAGCCCACCGCGCCCAGCGTCGCGCCGCCGAGCAAGGCCAGCAGTGTCGCCTTCATGGGCGGGTTCTCGGGGTCGTGGCGGCGCGCCCACCAGCTTGCCGCGAACAGGTTGATTGTCGTATCGCCAATGATTGCATGGATCAGGCCGATGCGCTTGGCGCGTGTGCCACCGGGCAGGAACCACCAGTCGATCGCGCCGGGAACCATCGACACCCAGCCGCTCAGGCAGCCGGCCGCCATGTTCCAGAAGGCGATCTGACGCCACTTCTTATCGCCAGTGATCAGGCCCAGCAGGTCGAAGCCAACTGCGCTGGCCAGCAGGCCGATGGGCAGCCCGACGAGAATCGGGTGGGTGCCGTGGCCGAGAACTTTCACGCGACTTTCCATGGTGCTCCTTGCGAGACGAAAGGCGGAGGACGAAAGCGCGTCGTCGTTCGCCTTGCGTCCTCCTTCGTATCAGCCAGAATCGTGCCTGTGCTTGCATATCGGGAACCACGACGTTTCGAAAGTGAGAAGTTCGCGAAGCATTTGAAGCAAAACTTAAACGCTTCGTGTCTTCGTGCCTTCGTGGTTTGGAAC
>LJCR01001422.1 GCA_001399705.1 Kouleothrix aurantiaca | reverse complement strand
GAGGGCGCGCTGCACCTCGGCGTAGGCGTGGATGGCGGCCGGCTTGGGCAGCGCGAAGGTCTCCCCATCGATCGGATCACCGTGTGCTGGCGGAGTGATGCCCACGGCTGCGATCTCGCGGAACAGCCGAACACAATCCTCCCGGGCTGCCGCGGCGGCGCCGCGCTGCTGGAGCAGGTGGATTGGCTTTCGCAGGCGCGGGTCGGGCGGCTGGCGCTGCGTGAGGGCCCGAGCCGCGCGCTCCTGCGCAATGCTGAAGACCTCCTCCAGCACCCTGCGCGTCACAAGCGGGTCGCCGCCGCCCAGGTGCTGGGTGAGCGGGCTATTTGGCGTGCAGGCGGCCGCCAGAAAGCGGCCGTATGAGGTCTCGCAGCTCATACGCCAAGCCCCAGTACCGGTTGATCGACGCGAGTTCGCGACGACTCGCGCGCGGGAAGGTGCTGGGTCTGGGCGTTCAGCCACATCGCCAGGTAGCGCGCGGCCGCGCTGCGGTGGCAGATCCGGTGATCCGCGCAGCCGCACAGCAGGATGATCGGCTGTGTTTGGAGCAGCACACGTGCGTCCTCGACGACGATCGCCGGGTTGTGGAGCTGGATCGGCCCATCCCCCAGGTAGTTGTCATTGCCGAAATCGGGGAGGTACAGGTACCGGTCGCCGAGCTGGGCCGCGAGCGCGGCGCCGCGCCAGTGCGGCACCCGAGAGTTCGCCGACTTACGCACGTCGACCAGGACAGCCCCCAGGCGCTTGACATAACTTTGAACGATGGCCGGGGTGCTGCCGGTGTAGCCGAGCGTGTAGATCGTGTTCGGCGCCGGCGTCGGCTCGATGCGTGTGAGCAGCTCGTCGAATGGCGGTGGGAGCAGACGGCCGCCGACGAGCGCGGCGATCGCCGCGGCGTCGCTGAGGCGGCTGAGCCCCTCGGGCGGGTAGGTATCCGTCCGGCGCGCGACGTGGCGGCGCTGGCCGGGCGGCTGGTCCAAGAAGGCGTCGTAGCGCGCGGCCAGCGTCAGGTCGGCCGGGTTCTCTTTGAAGTAGCAGGCCCAGAGAAAACAATAAAAATCAGCCAGGTGCGTGCGCGCCGGATAGATCTTGCGATCGACCAGGACGGTGGCCGCTTGCGCTCCCTCCTGGAGCGGCTGGCCCTGCGCGTCGCGGCTGCGCCAGGCCGCGATGTCGGCGATAGTGCAGTCGCGAAAGCAGCGCAGTGCGGCGCGCGCGGCGTTCAGCCGCTCGTGCTCTACGCAATTCAGGATGGTTGGGCGGACAATCACGCCGCCGTCGTCGTCAAAGAGAGCCATCTGTTGTCTCTTTACCAGCTTACAGGCTTTGCCGTCATCCCCAGCGCGGCAAATCCCGCAGCCAGGAAATCAACGCCCCAATCGTCGGTGATGTGAAGGATGCGACCCGGCTGTCGCCAATCATCAGGCTGTCCTCCTGGATAGACGCCTCTCCGCACTGGAATCGCCGCGCAATCGCGAGAACAGCCTTGCCCATCGTCGTTCGGATCTCGTCTATCCCCACCGAGCCGACACAGTCAATCGCGGCGGAGAGCGCCTCGCGCTCATTGTACGAGCCGTTCGCCGCGTCCTTGAGCAGCGCCTGGGTGAGCGTTTGTCGGCCGTCAGGGTCGGTATATGTCAGCGCCGCGCAGATATGGGTAATCTCGCCATGGTCGCGATCGGCGTCATCGGATAGGTCTTCGAGCTGCGCATCGACCTCGGCCAGGCTGAACCCGCCAAGCTCGGCAATCAAAACGTAGGTCAGCGCCTCCAGCGCCTCGCCTTCGTCGAGAGCCCCCACGCGCAGCCCCAGC
>LJCR01001420.1 GCA_001399705.1 Kouleothrix aurantiaca | reverse complement strand
TTGTAGCACAGAGCGAATGGCTGGCAGCGCGGGGTGGTATACTACCGCCGTTTGCGCTGAAGGGTGAGTGATGGAAGGCGATACGATTCTTGTGAAACAGCAGATCCGCGCTGGCGGCCCGGGCATCGGCCAGCTGCTCATAAACGTTGCGCTGGCGGCGGCCTGGGGCGTGCTGCTGCTGGCGGGTATTTACGCCTGGCCGGTGGCGATCGATCACGACCTTGGCTCGCACGTCGAGACGATGAGCGGCGTGTACCGGGCCGAGGCGAACGACGCATTTTCCTACGCCTACACCAACGGCGATGCGACCTTGCGCCTGCCGCAGCTTGGTTCCAGCCAGTTCGCCATCAGCATTCGCATGGGCGGGCCGGGCGCGTCAGTGGGCGTGCCGGCGCAATTGTTTGTGAACGGGCAGGCGCGCGATCTGGGCGAGGTGCGCGGCATCCGCACCTACGATCTGGCGGCCACGCCCGACGCGCAGGGCGATATTACCCTGCGCCTGCAGAGCGGCACCGCCAGGCTTGGCAACGATCCGCGCGCGCTGGGCCTGCTGCTCGATCGCATCACGGTGCGGGCGATGGGCAGTGCACCGCCGCCCTTCCAGTTGACGCTGAGCATGCTGCTGGTGCTGGCGCTGGGCGCGGCCGGCTTGCGCGGGCGCGGCACTCTGTCGCAGCAGCGCGTGGCCCTGCTGGCGCTGGCAAGTGTGCTGGCGCTGCTGTGCTGGGCTGGCCGTGGGAACTTCAGCCTGACAGCCTGGTGGGCCGTGGTGATCCTGATTGGCGTGATCGCCACGGTGATGCAGCTGAGCCGCATGGATGGGCGTGTGGTTGCGCGACCGCTGGCCGCCGCCGGGATTGTGTTTGCGGCCTGGCGCGTGATGATGTGGTGCTTCGCGGCGCTGGGGCTGCACTACAGCGCGGTGTTCGCACCGATCAAAGAAGTGGTGGGAACCGACAATTCGAGCTTTGCGGGCGTGTCGGTGGTGCGCGCGGCGCTGGCCGATGCGTGGGTGCACTGGGATAGCACCGCCTATGTGGCGATCGCTACCACTGGCTACACCTTTCGCGGCGTGCGCTGGCCGAGTATTGCCTTCTTCCCGCTCTACCCGCTGCTGTCGCGCTGGCTTTCGCTTGCCACCACCATCAGCGTTGAGCTGGCGGCGGTGCTGATTGCCCAGGTTGCGTTTTTTGGCGCGCTGCTGGTGCTGTACGATCTGGTGTCGCGCGATTTTGGCACCACGGTCGCTTACCGCACGCTCATCCTGCTGATCGTCTGCCCAACGTCGTTTTTTTTCGCCGCCGCCTACACCGAGTCGATCACCCTGCTGCTGCTGGTGGCGGCGGTGTGGGCCATTCGCCGCGGGCGCTGGTGGCTGGCCGGCGGGCTGGGCTTTCTGCTGACGCTGGCGCGCCTGCCGGGCGTGCTGATCGCGCCCATCCTGGTGCTGGCCTACCTGCACTCGCTCGGCTGGCGCTGGCGGGCGATTCGCGCGCCGATTGTGGCTGCCGCGCTGCCGCCGCTGGCGCTGGCGCTGTTTATGGCGTTTCAGTGGCAGCGCTTCGGCACGCCCTTTGCCTTTATGATCGCGCAGCAAAGCTGGGACAACCGATTGAGCCCGCCGTGGGTGCTGCCGCAGGCGCTCTACGACCATATTTTTGTGTACGACAACTGGCCGCTGGCAACCGTGCAGGCGCTGTTCTGGATTGTGTTTCTGGTGCTGACCATCGGCGCGCTGCTGCGCCTGCCCTGGCTGTACAGCCTGACCTTGCTCTTCTTCCTGCTGCCGCCCTACCTGAGCAGCTGGCCGTGGA
>LJCR01000142.1 GCA_001399705.1 Kouleothrix aurantiaca | reverse complement strand
AAGCATCTCATCACATGGTGAGATTCTTGGTGTCTTGGTGGTTATTTAAAAGATATGACCTTACGCTGTTCGGCGGCGGCCCCAGCCCAGGTACAGGCCCGCGCCGATCAGCAGCAGCGGCAGCCACACCAGCCCGCCGGCCAGCAGGCCCGGCAGGTTCGCAGCCGCAATAATCACGCCGATTGCGAACAGGATCACCGCCGGGATGGCCGGCCACGAGTTGGTTTTTCCAAACAGCGCGCGCCCAACGAACAGGATGGTCAGAAAGCCCAGCGCCAGCCCCCAGAGCACCGACACGCCGTCGGTCAGGTCGGCAAAGGTCACGCCCACGCTCAGGCCGGCCAGGATGCTGCCGGGGATGAGCAGGCCGTAGATCCGCTTCCAGAACGAGAAAAACAGAAAACAGCTCGCGATCGTCAGCAGCACCAGGCCCGGCGCCAGGTCAACGCGCACGCCGGCCACGCGCCCAAACAGCAGCAGCGCGCCAATCGCGATCAGGCCCAGCGCCACCGGGTTGTTGCGGCTTCTTGCAGGCGGCGCGCTCGGCGCGGCTGCCGGCGGCAGGCCCAACTGCTGGGTTGGCGCCCCGGCCGATGAGGCTTCGGCGGCGCGGGCGCGCTCGGTGTCCTGCTCGGAATAGTTGGAGCTCATGCATCCTCCTTGCGTTCAAAACCTACAGGGCTTTATCGCAGCTACCTAACAGACGAGAGGCGACTGAGCAAAGTTGCAGATGTCAAGAGTATTAAGCACGGAGGGCATACCTGAACGCTGTGCTTTTGCCTGCCCTTTCGGTTTCGCTCAGGATGGGCTTTGGCAAGCCCTTCGGCAGGCTCAGGGGAGCCTCAGGAAGCTCGCTGCAAGGCACAGCACAGAAAGAATGGAATATTGCTGTGCGACCGAATGCCGTAGCCCTTCGTCCAACAGTTAACAAACAGATCACACAGTGTGAAAAATATCATTGGCGATGTGGGCGGGCTGGGCTATGCTAAGCCCACGAACGACACGATTGACGAACGGCGAGGGAGGAACGACATGCAGCGAGTGACGAGCCAGAGTGTGACGCCACGCTTGATGATGTATTCGCAGGATGGGCTGGGATTGGGTCATATGCGCCGCACGACCTCAATCGCGAACCAGATTGTGCGCGCAAACCCCGATACCGCCGTCATGACGATGGCCGACTCGCGGCTGGGCCAGTTTTTCGAAAGCAGCACCAACCACGACTACCTGAAGCTGCCGTCGATCGTCAAGGCCGGCCCGGGCGACTGGCGCAGCGGCTCGCCATCGCCACGTCCCCCGCCGCCAACCACTGGACAACCCGCGCTGCCCTGAACTCGATCATCAATGCCAGTTGGAAGGGATAGGTCTGCACAGCCTGTTCGGCTTTGTGCAGAGCGCTCATGGCCCCCTCCACGTCGCCCTGCGCCTGGAGGACCCGCATCAACGCGAGGTCGCCAATCAGGTTGTACCCACCCAATCGCCTGCGATACGCGATCCCGGTTACGGCGTGGTCGTGGGCTTCATCGAGCTGATTCCGCTCCCGCAGTAAATCAGCCAGGCCGAACTCGTAGGAACAGCGAAAACGCGAATCCAGGCCATTGCGCTCCGCCAGCCATTGACGCGCCCTGTCATACAGCGCCTCCGCCTGGTGAAGTTGCCCCTGGACTTTCTTGATGGCTGCCAGGTCGCACAGCGTCGGTACGATCATCATCAGCTGGTCCACCTTCTCGCCAACCCTGAGCAGATCCGCTAATGCCTGACTGGCGCTGTCCATGTCGTCCGTGGCGAAGTAGGCATCTGCCAGGGTGTAAGCCGCCATACCCCGCGCGACCGGGTATTCCTCTCCAGGAAGCTGCTTCCTGGCGCGATCTGCCATCGTGATGGCGTGCGCCGCGTCCCCACGCAAATTGGCAGCATAGGCGCGGACGGCGGCGATGTGGCTCAGAATCGCTGCGGCGCGCGGGGAATTCGGCTCGATCCGCTTTTCTACATCCACAAGAATCGGCTCGACGTTGTCCACTTGAAGGTTCAATGCCAGCATACTGGCGCGATAGACATCGATCCAGGGGCGGCTGCGCTTGATCTCGTCGGGCAGATTCTCGATCCAACCCAGGATGAGCGGGGCCTTGCTGCGGGAAAACAGGTGGATCAACCCGGCGATATGCTCGTCAATGATGGCGGCGGCCTGCTCGAAATCCGACGCCGCCATGAGATGGGTCATCGCCTCGGCTGGCAATTCCTGGTCACGGTACCACTGACCGGCGCAGCGGTGCAGTTCGCGGATTTGTTCGGTTGACCGGCGCTGTCTCAGCACGCTCTGGAGCAAATCGGCGAACAGGTGATGATAGCGATACCAGCGCCGCTCGTCGTCGAGCGGGATCACAAACAGATTCGCTCGCTCCAATTGTGCCAGCATGGATTGGCTGTCTTGCTCCGCCGCTCCACCCGAACGCACGGCGTCGCACAACCCACCGCACATCCGTTGGAGGATGGAGGTTTCAATCAAGAAATCCTGGACGGCAGGCGGCTGGCGATTGAGTACTTCTTCCGTGAGGTAGTCCAGAACGAAACGGCTGGTGCCGCCAAACGCCTCAAGGAACACGCCAAGATCCCCATCCTGCTTATGGCCCCGCGCCGAGATAGCCGCCATTTGCATTCCCGCGATCCAGCCCTCAGTACGGACCTGGATCGTGGCAACTGCTTCGGCAGACAAGTCCAGTTCCATCACCTCGTTGAGAAATTTGCCTATCTCATCTGCTGTAAACAGCAGATCGTGATCCCGGATTTCGATCAACTGACCACGAACCCGCCACTGGGCAAGCGGCCACGGTGGATCCACGCGCGTGGTCAGTACCATGTGCATCTGAGGCGGCTGATGCTTGACCAGGCATCCAAGCGCTTGGTGGATCCAATCGCTGTGGATGACATGATAATCGTCCAGCACAAGGATAAAAGGCGACGTGTTGGCTGCTATATCATTGATCAACCCGGTGATCAGAACCTCAGCCGGTGGAATCTCTGCGGCTTCCAACGCACCCAGATCGGTGTGGCTGGCTGTTATTCCCTGCTGTCTTAACGCCTCAACCAGATAGCTAAAGAATAGCCAGGGGTCGTTGTCATTCTCGTCAAGCGAAAGCCATGCAGAAGGTCGTTCTTGTTGATGCAGCCACTCGCTCACCAGTGTGGTCTTGCCTGAACCGGCTCTGGCCGAGATGAGGGTCAGGCGGTACCGCAGGCGCAAAGCATCCTCCATCCGGGCCATCAGGCGTGGCCGAAAGACCAGATTGGGGCGCTGTGGCGGGATATGAAACTTCGTCTTCAGAAGGGGCGCGCTTTCCCTGTTCATCCTGGTTGCCGTTTATTCCATGCCTTGCCCATGAGGAGCAAACAAAGCCGGGTTTTCCGGGGAAAAAGGCGGTCTGTCAGAGAGCATCGAACCCTGGGAAAACCACAACAGAGATTGTAGCACTTTTGCGCGCCATACGTTGTGTTGTGCCGTGCAACCGCCTTCGTGACTTCCCGGACGGAGCGCCAGCGCTTTTGCCGCTTTGGGGCAGTGGGAACGGGCCAAAGAATCGAGGGGTGCGCTAAACATAAGGAGGAAGATTCCGAGGCGCGCTCAACATAAGGGACGCGTTGACGCCGGTGTGGCTGTGCATGCACAACAAAGTTGACTCCTCAAACAATAAAGTCGTCACTCCGCATCACAACGCCTAAAAACGCGGACAATGGTTGTCGTTTCGGCCCTTTGAGGTGCCAACTTTATCATCCCGGTTGCGCTCAATTGTGCGTGCTGATGCACTATAGACGCGCTGTTCGTAGGAGCAGCTCGGATGCCAGCTTTATGAACATGCACAGTGGCACTGGTCCGTGCCCCACCAGCTCCACGTGACGGACATGGCCCCGATCTCCGTCACGCGGCGTGGCGCAACCCGGCCAGCGTGTCGGACATGGTGCGCTGCGTCGCCCACCAACCGCTCCGCTTGACGTGTCGGACATGGTGCAGTACAATCCGCAGTGGGCAACCATGTGGCCACATCCACACACCTGTACTGCCTGAGCGAACCGCAGCAGCACGTGACGAGGAGATTCCACGGTATGCGCTATGATGTGATCGTCGGACTGCGACCCGTCGTCGACGCGCTCAAGTTGCTCGGCGTGCGTCACATGCTCAGTGGCCCGATCGCCACGGGCATCCACGGCATCGGGCGCCTTCCGCTCGATGTCGAAATCGTGGCGGCGCTCTTGGACGACCAGGCGCACGCACTCGACACGGCGCTCGCTCCCGACTATGTGCGGATTGCCCCCGCCAGGCTGCTTCGCTGCGATATCCAGATGCCGATCACGGTGCGCCAGGCGCGGCCGAATGGGCCAGCACGCGTGGCGTTCGGACGTGCGTGGATGGTGGTGCTCGACCAGGTGACCAACTTCACTGCGGCGGTTGCCTCACCTGAAGATACAGTCCTCGACCTGTTGCCGGCGCTCGCGGCGCGACCCACCCCTGGATCGCAACTTTGGTATGATGTGCAATCAGTGTTGAAGGTGCAGGGCGCTGCGCTCGACCTGGACTATCTCCTAGCTACGACAGAGGCGGCGGGATTGGGAATGGTGCTCCAGACCCTGCTGAGCCAACGGGACACGATCCCGCTGTCCTGGGATTGCCCGCTCGATGCCGAGGCGCGCTGGCTGGCCCATGTCCGGCGCTTGACGCCGAGCGAGCGTTTCACCCTGGATCGCTACGACATGGCCGAGGCGCACACGCTGGTTGCAGGTGGCTATGGATCGTGAGATACAGACCACGTTGCGCGTTGCGGCGGCGGCCGTGCGTATCTTCGACGACCTCGGCATCCCGCTGGTCGTCGTCGGCTCGGTGGCCGGTATTGTCCACCAGCACACCCGACGGACGCATGACATTGATCTCCTGGCTGATGTGCAACCGGCGCATGTGCGGCGGCTGGCGCAGGCGCTCGCCCTAGAGTGGGATGTGCAGGACGAGGTCATCCAGGAAGCGCTGGACAAGGCGCAGCGGTTTCACAGCGATCCCGATTTCGATCGGCGCTGGCGACCGAGCTTTAACGTTGGCCATCGTGCCACGGGACGCCGCCTCGACGTGTTCATCCCGATTGGTGATCGCTACGAGCGGGTGCAGCTGCAGCGGCGTATCCGGGCGGATCTACCAAGTGGCCCGCTCTGGGTGGTGAGCATTGAGGATGCGCTGCTGGCAAAAGCGCAGTGGGCGCACATCAATGGCGAATTCTCGCCGCACCAGTGGGAGGACGCGCAGGCGTTGGTGCGGCTCCATCGGTCAGTGCTCAACCTGCGATACCTCCATACCTGGGCCGAACACCTCGGCGTCGAAGATCTTCTGGATGCCATCCTGCGTGGTGAGCGCCCTGGCCCACCGCCAGCCGACGACGATGCTGAGCAGCTACGGATGTTCTGACGACCGCACCTCTGGAAGAGAAGGACGCCCTCCATGCCCAATCGTGCAACCCTGTTCGTGAGTGGCCTGTACGATGATCAGTTCCCCGAGACCGCATTCTACGGCTACATACACGCACAGCCGGGTGACACACCTATCGCGGTGGGCGGCGACGAGACCGACCCGCAAGACACGCCGATCGACCAACTCGCCGCTGACTACCTGGCGCTCCTCTATGCACTCGCGAACAGCGATCATGATCCTGACGGTGGCCTCATCATCAAAATCAGCAGCGCGGCCGTCGTGGCTGCGCTCCACGCGGAAACGCCGCCAGCATCGTCCTTGCACGCTGCGCTCTGGCGCGAGACCCGCGATGCGCTGGCCGCGGCGAATGCGACGATCAGAGCCGCCGCGCCTCATGCGCTACGCGCCGCGATGGCTCAGGCGGAGCGTGCCCGTGATGCGGCGCTCTCTGCCCAGGCGCGCTTCGCCGGGTCGACTCTGCGTACCGTACGTGCGTGGATTGCGGAATGGGATTCCGTGCGCATGGCGCTCGAAGACATGTGGGAAGCGATCGAAGCACACGGCCTGCACCACGAACGACCCTGGCTCAGCCTGCACGATACGATTGATCTCATCGAGCGAGCCATGCACGAGTTCACACCGCTGCTCCGCGCCTATGAGGATACACAGCCGCTCATCATAGGTGGCGAAGCGCCTGAGTACGGCGACGAGGACGGATGGGGTCGCGGGGATAACAGTGGTGCCGATGATGACGAAGAGGAATGGGAGGACGATGCCGATGAGGGATGGGAAGACGATGATGGGAAATCCGATGCCCCTGTTTAGCGCAGGTGAGGGAACCAACGCCTATGCATGACACTATCACCAACTACCTCACGACCCGC
>LJCR01001419.1 GCA_001399705.1 Kouleothrix aurantiaca | reverse complement strand
CGCTAAAAACGGTTGCGGCATGGCCTGCAAAAGTTGAGACTTGACAAGCAGGGGTTTTGATATATACTACCGCCATCCAATGAAATCGTTTCAATAAAACATGTTTCATACGCCCGGGCGGGTACGTGGTTGTAGGCCAGCAACAAGGAAAGCGGAACAATGGCGACGCTTCTTTGGCTCCAGGGCGGTGCGTGCAGCGGCAACACCATGTCGTTTTTCAACGCCGAAGAGCCGAGCATGTGCGATCTCGTCACCGACTTCGGGATCGAGATCCTCTGGCATCCTTCGCTTGGTATGGCGCTGGGCGACGGCCTGCAGGCAATCCTGGCGAATATCACCGCTGGCCGCCAGCCGCTCGATGTGCTGGTATTCGAAGGCACGGTGATCCTGGGGCCGGGCGGCAGCGGGCGCATGAATATGTTCGCCGGCCAGCCCATGAAAACCTGGCTGCAGCAGCTGGCCCCGCTGGCGCGCTACGTGGTCGCGATTGGCGATTGCGCATGCTGGGGCGGCATCCCGGCCACGCCCCCCAACCCCACCGACTCGACCGGGCTGCAGTTTCATAAAACGCGGGCGGGCGGCTTTCTGGGGCGCAACTTCCGTGGGCAGGCGGGCCTGCCGGTGATCAACATTGCTGGCTGCCCGGCCCACCCCGACTGGATCACGCAGATCCTGGTGGCGCTGGTGACGGGCCGCGCCGACGATGTGCTGCTCGATACCATGCAGCGCCCGAAGACCTTTTTTGCCACCTTCACGCAGGCCGGCTGCCCGCGCACGCAGCACCACCACTATAAAATCGGCTTTGAGTTTGGCCAGCGCGCCGGCTGTATGTTTTACGATTACGGCTGCCGCGGCCCGATGACGCACTCGCCCTGCAACCGCATCCTGTGGAATCGCCAGTCGTCGAAAACGCGCGTTGGAATGCCCTGCATCGGCTGCACCGAGCCTGAATTCCCGCACTATGATCTGGCCCCCGGCACGGTGTTCAAAACGCAGACAGTGTTAGGCGTTCCGAAAGATCTGCCGCAGGGCGTGCAGCGCGCGAAATATGTGGCGCTGGCCGGCGCGGCCAAGTCGTCCGCGCCCGACTGGGTGAAAGACGATCAGCCGTTTTAGCGCAGCGCGAGTTGCCAGCTTTACGCGCAAGACCTTTCAGATACGGCAGCAGGAACCATAACCACGAAGACACGAAGGCACGAAGAATTTCAGAATTCTATAAACTCTGGTGCCTTCGAGGTTATGAATATTTGGCAAGTATCGGTTCTACGCATTACGCACTATAAAGCCATAATCGCAGTGCATAGCGTATTGTTGCTTGTTGCTTGCCGTTTCCTCCAGAAGCTTGTTGGTATATGTTTGGTAGCAGTGTAGCCCGCGTGGCTGGAGCACGCCCATGACAGAGCAGTCGATGAGCTGGGAGCACCTTGCCACTGCGGCGCTGGCGAGTGGCGAGGAGTTTTTCGGGCATGGCGACCACGCCAGCGCGGCGGCGGCTTACAGCGCGGCGCTGGAAGCGCTTGACGACGCGGCGCGCGCGGCCTATGCCCCACTGGCGGCACAGCTGTTCAGCCGGCGCGGCCACGCCCGCTTTATTCGCCGCGAGCTGCCCGCCGCCGCCGCCGACTATCGCCAGGCGATTGCCTGCGACCCCGCGCTGGCCGAGGCGTATGCCTACCACGGCCTGATCAGCTACCAGACTGGCCGCGCCATCGAGGCGGTGGCCGATTTCTCTGCTGCTATCGCGCTGTACTCGCGTGAAACAAGCCCACCCGCGCTGCTGGCCGAAACCCTATTCAACCGTGGCAATGCCCAATAC
>LJCR01001418.1 GCA_001399705.1 Kouleothrix aurantiaca | reverse complement strand
CGGGGACGGTCAGTACGAAGTGATCGCGCTCGTTGTGTTTCAAACCCCTTCAGAGCGGGGCATTGCTGCGTAGCTCCCGTCCGCGGAGATTTTTCTCCAGCGTTGGAGACGATGTTTCAACCCCCTTCAGAGCGGGGCATTGCTGCGTAGCCTGCAAAAGGCAAAAGGAGCTGTCCCAATGGCTACCAGTTTCAAACCCCTTCAGAGCGGGGCATTGCTGCGTAGAGTATCAATAGATTTGAAATAGGTCGAGGTCGTCAGGTTTCAAACCCCTTCAGAGCGGGGCATTGCTGCGTAGCTTATACAACACATGTGCCGTCATAATAGGGTTACTAGGTTTCAAACCCCTTCAGAGCGGGGCATTGCTGCGTAGGGTTGACAAGTTGATTGCTGAAGAGCGCGAAGACGTGTTTCAAACCCCTTCAGAGCGGGGCATTGCTGCGTAGCTTCAACTCCACCACCATCACACGCAGTAGTAAACATGTTTCAAACCCCTTCAGAGCGGGGCATTGCTGCGTAGTTATCTGCATGTTACAACATCAGAGAATCATCCTTTCGTTTCAAACCCCTTCAGAGCGGGGCATTGCTGCGTAGCTATGATGAGGCAGCAGAGGCGCTTAATCACAAGCTCGTTTCAAACCCCTTCAGAGCGGGGCATTGCTGCGTAGTCCGTCGTGCCAGCGGCAGCTTCGTCTGGCGCGCTCCTCTGCATCCATCGTTTCCAGCGGCTGACCCCTATAATCGCACAGTTTCGCGATTTTGGCCAGCGCGCATCAGTATGTGCCAATCCGCGCAGTGAAGCAGGTCGTTCGCCCGTTGCCATCCGCGCTTATATATTGAACGCGCGTGCCCGCTTTTTTCGTTGGTCGATTTTCAGGCAATTTTTGGTTTGGGCGAGGTGGTTTGGGCGGACACGCAGGTCCGCCCTGACAGATATACCCGAACGAGCTCTGAACGAAACTACCTGCGCGCCAGCTAGCCGACCAGATAATAGGGCGGCAGGGTCGTCACCTGCCCGCGCCCAAGAATGCGGATCTGCTTGATCGCGCCCGTGTCCAGCCGGTAGCAGCGCACGCTGTCGGTCTGCGCATCGATCAGGCGCGCAATGTCGCGCTGCACCGTAGCGAACTGCTCGGCGGTCAGGTCGCATTCGAACACGCTATACTGCACGCGCGAGCCATAGCCCAGCAGGTACTTCATCACCTGGGTGCGCCGCTTGTCGATCACCACATCGTAGCTAATCAGCGTCAGCATCGGCGGGCCTCCTAACGCGGCGTGTAGCCCGCATACTCGGCCTGCTCGCCGCGCATCACGCGGGCCACGGCGCGCGCTTGCAGCAGCATGATCTGGCGCAGCGTGGTTTGCTCGCCGGTCGGCAGCCGCGCCCGGCTCTGCATCGCCGCTTCGTAGCGGTCGACCAGCAGCGCCCGCCCAGCCGCGTCGAGGTACACCGCGCCAGGGCGCTCAGCGGGCTGGCCGAACCGCGCCGGCGGCAGGGCATTGCTTTGCACCAGCTCCAGCACCAGCCGGTCGACAATCAAGGGGCGGAACTCTTCCAGCAGATCGAGCGCCAGCGACGGGCGGCCGGCTTCGATGACATGGAAGGTGCCGAGGTAGGGGTCGAGCCCAGTGATCTGGATGGCGGTCAGCACATCGTGCAGCGCCAGCGTGTAGCCAAACGAGAGCATGGCATTGATCGGGTCGGGCGGCGGGTAGAAGGCCCGGCCGTCGAAGCCCCAGCCCGGCGCGACCGACACCCGCCACGCGCCAAAATAGGCTGCCGCCGCCACGCCCTCGTAGCCGCGCAGGCTGTCCAC
>LJCR01001417.1 GCA_001399705.1 Kouleothrix aurantiaca | reverse complement strand
GGATTATCAAGGTCTTGCTCCTTCGCAATCTGGCGGGGCCCGCGCTTGCGGCCATCGCGCCAGGCGATTGTTCAGGCTTCGAAAACGGCATTGTGAAAACGTCCTTACCCACAGGCGATTTATGGGACGCAAAAGGCCGTGGGCACCTCGTGCGTGCTGCCCACGGCCGTGTCGAAGACACAAAGAGGCCGTGAGCGAACCCGACTGTCGCCCACGGCCCGTTAGCTCAAACTGTGATGAATATCAACAGTGGCGCTTCCGGAAAATGGGCGCAGCAAGGCCGTGAGCAAATCCACCACGCGGACCGACAAGGCGCTCGCGGGTGATGAAGCTCTCGGTTGTGATGAGCTTCTTGCTAGCCATGCGTACATCCACCTTTCCGACTACTATCTGCGACTTCATTGGAATACCTACTGCCCGCAAGCATATCACGCGGGCGGCGGGCTTGTCAAGCGCGTGCAACTCCGACTTTCGGCGGATGTTCGTTATCCTGCCCTACCCGTCGTGAGTGCGCGCAGGGCGATGCCGCACAGAAACAGGCAGACCGTCACATAAATCAGCTGTTCCCAGCGGTCGTCGCGGCCGCGCGTGTAGGCGAACGTGCCGGGCAGCATGATAATTGCGACAATGCCGTAAAGGATGTGGATGCTGGGGCGAAACGGCCGCGCGCCCGTGGCAAAAAGCGCCACGCCAATGATGAACTCGGCCAGCATCAGCAGTTCGCCGATCGCCAGCGCGCCCTTGTAGCTGCCGCCGACGCCCTGCCCGCGCAGGTAGTTTACAAAGCCCCAGATCGTTAGCGCGCCAAAAAACAGAAGAATTGTCACTACCAGGCGCATGTGTAAAATGGTCAGCGTCGCCATTGCGAGCCTTTCTGTTCAGGAATTGCCGGCGCAATTGTAGCACACGGCACGGCTTGCGCAGCAGGCGCTGGTACTGGTAGCATGGGAGTTACATGTTGGCGGGTTGCACGTTGGCGGGTTGGCAGGTTGCAGGTTTGAAGGTTTGGCTTACTGCCTACTGCCTGCTGCCTACTGCCTGCCGACCGGTTCTCGGTTCCGTGCTTCTCGGTTCCGTGCTTCTCGGTTCCGTGGTTCTTGGTTCTAGGTTCTCAGGTTTCTCACAGAAGGAGCCAGCGATGGAATTTGCGCAACAGTTTGTTCGCGACGGCATCTACCTCATGCCGGATGGAACCCAGGTGCGGGCGCGCTTGTACAACCTCGAATGCCTGCATATGGAATGGGTATTTGAAGACCTCGACGGCGTGCGGCAGCTGGGCGTGCTGCCCGACGGGCGCGTGCAGGAGTATGTGATGCAGGGGCGCGATTTCCTTGGCCCAGTGTACGACCTGCGCCTGAGCGACCTGACGATCGAGGATTTGAGCGCGGCCTAGCTGCGCGCGGGGATGATATGCCGCCTGACTTGGAGCTACGCGCCGCCACGCCGGCCAATGCTGAGCCGCTGCGGGCGTTTGCCGCCGCACAGGGCGATGCGGCGCTCGCCGCGCTGGAGCGCCACTGGCAGCAGCCGCGTGGCCGCCCTGCACTGACGCGGCTGGTGCTGCGCGGCGAGGCGATTGCTGGCTATGCGCTGCTGGCCCACCGCCGTCTGCGCGTGGGCATTGCCACCGTCGAGGCCGGCGCGATTGATGCGCTGGTGGGGCCGGGCTTACCCACCGATGCCTGGGAGATGCTGCTGGGCGATTGCCTGGGCGCGCTGTTTGAGGAAGGCTTGCCGCTGGCACTCTGGTCGGGCGCGGCTGCCGAGCTTGCCACGTATGGTTTTGCCCACTATCAGCTCGCCGCGACGGTGGAGCTG
>LJCR01001416.1 GCA_001399705.1 Kouleothrix aurantiaca | reverse complement strand
CTGCTGGAGCAGGATCGCTGGGGCAACTGGGTGATCAACAAGCAATACAACGCCGCCATGCTCGCCGAAGCGCTGTGCAAGCTCGAAGGCTTCACCTACGCGCCCAGCGACACGCTGTACTGGCAGCACGGCCACTCCACCGAGCGCGATTTCATCTATGTCACCACCGCCACGCTGACGCACGAGCAATTGCAGCAGCTCAGCGACGAGGTTGGCAGCGAGCGCACGCTGCTGGTGCTGTGCGGGGCGTTTCGCGGCGGCGAGTACCCGAACCTGACGCTGAAGAAGATTCCGCGCCAGGTGCTGTCGCGCTGCGAGTGGGGCCACGACGATTACTCGCTCCAGGTCGAGAACCTACCCAAGGCGCCAGAGAAGACCCGGCAGGAGAGTATGTTTGATTAGTATCTCACGCGAAGGGAACGAAAATATCACGCGAAGACGCGAAGACGCGAAGGGAGAAAAGAGAAGAAAGAGTAGCGGCAAACGGTAAATGCAGAAGCGCTCGGCAAGAATGTATCTCTGTTGTTTAATACCTTCATGTGTCAATGTTCTGGTAGAGATTTCAAGATAGTTCAAGTCTTCGTTCTTCAAATCTTCGCGGCTTCGCGGCTTCGCGTGAGACATAGATGATTCTTCGTAGCTTTCCGTTCATTCTTGCAATCTTCGCGACTTCGCGGCTTCGCGTGAGATAAAGGGAGCAGCCGATGGAACTTGAAGAACTCGCACGTATCGCCGTCGATTGTGGCTTCAAGGTACATACTGGCCTTGGGCCAGGCTTGCTCGAATCGGTTTATGAAGTTGTGCTGGCCCATTCTCTTACGCAACGTGGGCTCTACGTGCAAAGGCAATATCCTGTGCCAATCATGTTTGAGGGAATACAATTCGAGGAGGGATTTCGCGCTGATCTGCTCGTCGAAGAGCGTCTCTTGATCGAACTTAAATCCGTCGAGCAGCTTGCGCCTGTGCATAGCAAACAAGTGCTGACCTACCTGCGATTGCTCAATCTACCGCTTGGCTTACTGATCAACTTCGGCGCTCCAACATTCAAAGCAGGCGTCAAGCGCATTGTCAACAACCATACAGATGGAGGGGCATCAACACTACGCATACATCAACAAAAGCCAAAGGATTAGATAAAAAAGGATTGCTTTAAAACCTTCGCGCCTTCGCGGCTTCGCGTGAGACTACAAAGGAAACGTTCATGAATCGTTTTGTCAATGCTATTGCTGGCCGCCTGAGCCTGCGCCCGCCACAGCGCCGCTCGCTTGAAATACTCGACCGCGTCACTGAAATAGCCCCGCCGCGCACCAACACCGGCACCGCTGCCGTGCTCGACGTGTTACAAAGTGAGTACCCATCGCTCGGCGACTTCGAGCGTGATTTTCCTTCGCTGTGCTTCGCACTGGCCACCGGCGTCGGCAAAACCCGCCTGATGGGCGCATTCATCAGCTACCTGCACCTGGCGCACGGCATCGACAACTTCTTTGTGCTTGCGCCCAACCTGACGATCTACAACAAGCTGATCGCCGACTTCACACCGAACACGCCCAAGTATGTCTTCAAAGGCATTGCCGAATTCGCCACCGACGCGCCCGAGATCATCACCGGCGATACTTACGAGCAGCGGGTTGGCACCCTATTCGACAATCTCGTGCGTTGCAAGATCAACATCTTCAACATCTCGAAGATTAACTCCGAAGTGCGCGGCGGCAAAGCGCCCCGTATCAAGCGCCTTTCGGAATATATTGGCGAAAGCTACTTCGACTACCTGGCCAATCTGCCCGACCTGGTGCTGCTCATGGACGAATCGCACCGCTAC
>LJCR01001414.1 GCA_001399705.1 Kouleothrix aurantiaca | reverse complement strand
GGCCCGCCACACCGGGCGGACGCAGGTGGTGGGCGGCGCGTCGCCACCAATGCCGCTGGCGGTGCCCGGCTTCAGCCCGCCCGCCGGCGCACCACAAACCGTTCCTTCCAAGCCCGCCGAGCCGCACCCGGTTGAGAAAGTGCTCGGCCCCGACCTGATCAAAGGCCCGATGCAGAAGGCCCGCGAGCGCGCCGAGGCGCTGTCGCAGGCGCCGGTGCTCACCGATCTGCTCAACAAATGGAGCATGTCTGGCCCGTTCCGCACGCCGCTGCTGGGCCGCCAGGCCGTGTTCCACCGCGCCACCAGCAAAAACGTCTACTTCTACACCCTGAACGTGCTGTACGAAACGCGCGAGCCGGTGCAGACGATCGAAGAGCCCGACCACCAGGCCCAGCCGCCGCAGCTTGAGCGCGAGCAGGATCGCTGGGGCGTGCAGCTGCCGACACCCAAGGGCTTTCAGCCCGAGCGCGACACCGTGCTGACGCTGCCCGGCTCGACGCGGGTACTGCTGTGCGATGTGTGCACCGGCAATGGCCGCATTACCTGCCCGCGCTGCAAAGGCTCGGCGCGCGTGCTGGTGAAGCGCGAAGCAAGCAGCGGCCGGCGCGGCGACGCGCAGGCGGAAGCGGCAAACAGCCAGGCGGCGACGGCGGTTGCGCGCCCGGCCGAGGCGCTGGTGCCCTGCCCGGAATGCGCCGGCAGCGGCAGCCTCAAGTGCGATCGCTGCGACGGCGTAGGCCGCCTGATTCAGCGCAAAACCACCACCTGGCGCCGCCGCCCCGAAACATTTGAAGGCAACGACGACCTGCCCCTGATCGATGAAAAATGGCTGCAGCGCACCTGCAAGCTCACCACGATCTACCACGAGCAGATGGCCGGCGACACTCGCCCGGAGTGGAAGCTGGTGCCGGAGCTGGCCGGCCTGATCAGCAAGGCGCAGAGCGGCGCCAACACCGACACGCGCATCATGCTCAGCGAAGTGGTGATCAACTTCATTCCGGTCACCGAGCTGCTGTTCGACCTGGGCTCCGTGCCCCCCGCCCCAGCGCCCGCGCCCGCCAAGAATGGCAAGCCCACCAAGGCCGCCAAGCCCGCAGCCGACGACGACGCTGGCCTGTTCCGGCTACACATCTACGGCTTTGAGCGCGCGCTGCCCGGCGACTGGCGCTTTCTGAACTGGGATCGCGTGCTTATGTACGTGTTCCTGGGCCTGCTGATTGTGCTGCTCGTCTCGCTGCTGGCGATCTCGCTGCTGCGCGGCTAGCAAGAGCAGGATTCAGAAATCAGGTTTCAGAAGTCAGCAGCTTTCGGCTTCTGATACCAAATACGGATAACTACTTCGTGATTGTCATGCTGAGCGCAGCGAAGCATCTCTTGGCGTTGTCAAAAGGAGATTCTTCACTTCGCTGGCGCTCCGTTCAGAATGACAATGGAGAAGTATCTACCCAACCTTGGTATCATTTTCTGGCATGAAAAAGCACGGCATCGCGCGATGCCGTGCTTTTTCATGCCTTTGCGCCAGAAAACTACACCAGCGGAATGACCATGTGATCGGCGGGCACGAACAGGCTGCCCTCGGTGACGCCCTGCGGCGCGACGCGCTGGAGCTGGCGAGCAAGCTCGGCGCTGCTTGTGCGGCCATCGAGCGCGTCGCGGAAGGCACGGGCCACGCGCGTGAGCTGCTCGCCGCTTTCGTGCACAAACTCCAGGCGGAAAGGCGCCACGCCCGCCGCGCGCCATGCGTCGAGGTGGCGGCTGGCTTCCTGCGCCTGCGCGCCAAACACCGTGTTGCGGCAACCCACATCGGCCATGACCGGGTG
>LJCR01001415.1 GCA_001399705.1 Kouleothrix aurantiaca | reverse complement strand
TCCATGCTTACGGCGGTTGGCGGGGTGGTGCTGCCACTGGTGGCCGGCCTGCTGATCGGTGAGGCGGTAGGGATGGAATGGCATCACGCCCTGTTCCTGGGCGCGGTGCTGACGGCCACCAGCGTGAGCATCTCGGCACAAACGCTGCGCGAACTCGGGCGGCTGCGCTCGCGCGAAGGCTCGACCATCCTCGGCGCGGCGATCATCGACGACGTGCTGGGCGTGCTGGTGTTCGCGCTGGTGATGAGCCTTTCCGGCGAGGGCAATATCTACTGGACGCTCGGCAAAATGATCCTGTTCTTCCCGGTGGCCTGGTTTATTGGCGACAAAGTGGTGCCGCTGCTGGTGCGCTGGGAGCGCCACCTGCAGCATCGCGAAGCCAGCCTGGCGCTGCTTCTGGGCCTGGTGCTGGTGTACGCCTGGGCCGCCGATGCGCTGGGAGTGGAGCTGGGAGCGGCTGGGCGGCCGCGCGTATGTGGGCAAGGCTATTCCCGCCGCCGCGCGCATCGCCGCGCTGGGCTGGCTGCTCGACCTGCTGCGCTGGGAGCGCCTGCGTGTGTGCATTGCCGACCGGCCGCGGGCGTAGGAGCACAGCAGATGACACAAACGCATAAGGCATCTATGGACGACGCGCCCTCACTATCGCCAGAATGCGCTATCATGAAAACACCCGCAGACGCGGCGCAGGCATCACTCGCCGAGCGCGTCGCGCACCTCAGCGCCCGCGGCGGTCCGGCCGCCCTGAACGACGACGAGCGGCGCCTCATGTGGGACATGGCAAGGCGCTGCGGCCGCGGCCGGCAGGTGTGGCACGCCACATCCGCACAGGCCGAGGCCAGCCTGGGGCTGGCGCGCCAGGTGCTGGCTGAAATGGAGCGCCTGGGCGTTGCCGATGGTGTGCGGACCCAGTCCGACGACCCAATCGGCTTTCTGGCGCGGTTCTATACGCGCGAGGAGCTGTCGGCCGCGATCGCGGCGATGGCGAAGGGCTACTGGGTCACGTTCGAGTAGAAAAACTGGCTGTCTTGGTGGTTGAGCCTTACAGAAAGAGGCGGGCGAAAGCCCACGCCGTTTAGAGACTGCTGAAAAAGTCCCCTGAGTACACAACCTGTAGTGGATCAGGTAAGCCTCGCCCCTACAAATTGTGGTGTGAGGATAGTTTTTCAGCAGTCTCGTTTACGGGTAGGATGAAGCCCGCGCAGCGCATCAGGGTGCGCGAAACCGCTTGCAATAGCACGCATTTTCTGGTACAATCGAACATGCCCTACAAAACCGCCAATACAACCGCCACGGTGCAGCTTGTTGCCTTGCGGCAGCTCGATCCCGCCACGCACGCCCTGTGCGACACGCTGCGGCAAGAGGCCGGGCGCTGCTGGAGCGAGATGGTGCAAGCCCATGTCGCCGCACGCGAGCAGGGTGTGTGGCTGGCCGAAGCCGACCTGAACGCGCTGACCAAAGGCCACCGCTACGCGCTGCACTCGCAAAGCATCCAGTTCCTCGCGCAGCAACTGCTCGCCAACGTCGCCACTGCCCGCCAGAACCGCGCAGCGGGGAAGGGGGATGTCAACTACCCCTACCGCGCGAAAGCCTACCAGACCGTGGTGTGGAAAGGTCAGTGGATACGGGTCGTGGACGGGCAGCTTGTCCTTCCCAATGGCCGCAAGCAGCGCGACCTCGTGCTGAGTCTGCCCGAGCGGTTTCGTGCTGCCCACATCCGCCAGGTCGCGCTTGTGTGGCGGGCTGACCATTTCCAGCTCGCCATCCCTATCGAAGGGCCGCCCGACCCGCCAGAACGCGCCCACGGCCTGCATGCCGGGGTC
>LJCR01001413.1 GCA_001399705.1 Kouleothrix aurantiaca | reverse complement strand
CCTGCGGCCTGAGCAAGCTGCATTGAAGCTGGTACTGACTGCGATCCAAGCAAACAGCGCTGATAAGTTGAGAAACAAAGCCCCTGCGCCCCGAGCAAACAGCTCTAGCTGGCGCTTTCGCCGGGCGCAAGCGCAATCACCTCGGTATCGACATTGAACTCCTGCAGGTGCTCGCGCAGCTTTTCCGGCGTGCCGCTGAGCAGCGGGAAGGTGCCGTAGTGGCCGGGAATGGCATACTTGGCGCGGATGAGCTTGAGCGCGTAGGCTGCCTGGCGCGGCCCCATGGTAAACCAGTCGCCAATCGGCAGGATGGCGAGGTCGGGCTGGTACAGATCGCCAATCACCAGCATATCGTAGGTCACAGCGGTATCGCCGGTGTGGTAGATCGTAAAGCCATTCGACATGCGCAGCACATAGCCAACGGCCTCGCCCAGCGGCACAATCACGCCATTCTCGACATAGGTGCTGCTGTGCTGGGCGCTTGTCATCGTCGCCTGCACGCCGGCAAACTCAACCGTGCCACCCTTGTTGAAGCCAACAATGCGCTCTTCGCCCACGCCCTGCGCAATAAGCCAGCTGGCAACGTCGAAAATGCAGACAATTTTTGCGTCGGTGAAGGTCGCCAGCGAGAGCAGATCGCTGATATGATCGAAGTGGCCGTGCGTCAGCAGAATCGCGTCGAGCCCTTCGCTGCGCACGCGCGTTTTCCATTCATCCGGGCATTTGGGGTTATCCAGCCAGGGGTCGATCAGCAGCTTCTTGCCCTCGGGCGTGACAATATGAAACGTGCCATGCCCAAGCCAGCTGATCGTTGTGTCGCGTCCAATCGCTGCCATACGCGCCTCCTTGTGCGCTCGCCCACGTGCGCGCGCGAGCCTGCCGCACAGCGCGCCGCAGCTATGGAACGAGTTATGCTACTTCTTCAGAGCGGTCGTGCATAGTATAGCACACCGATACCCGCACAACGGCGCGCAAAGGCTTGACGCGCGGCGAAAAGCGAGTATAATATAGATACCCCCCGGGGGTACCCGCTCGCTTTGCACGCGCGGGGATGCAACGATTAAGGAGATCCTATTATGGCGAAGCCAGTTGCCGTCACCGATACTGAGTTCGAGCAGAAAGTGCTCAAGTCCGATGTTCCTGTGGTTGTTGATTTCTGGGCGCCCTGGTGCGGCCCGTGCCGCGCCGTAGCCCCGATCCTCGACGAGCTGGCGGGCGAGTACGAAGGCAAGCTGACCATCGCCAAAGTCAACACCGACGAAGATCAGCAGTGGGCCAGCCAGCTGGGCATCATGGCCATCCCCACAATGGTTGTCTTCAAGGATGGCCAGGAGATCGGCCGGCTGCAGGGTGCGCGCCCCAAGTCGATGCTGAAGCAGGAGTTTGATCGGATTGTTTCCTAGGCCTGGTTACCTGGCGTAGGCATACGAACGCTTGAGGAGCGCATATGTCGGAACCAAAGTCCTTAGCGCTGCTTAGCGGGCCGATCAGCGAATGCACGCGCTCCGATGTGCTGGTGCGCCTGCGCCGCATCGAAGGGCAGGTGCGTGGCATCCAGCGCATGGTCGAGGAGAACCGCGACTGTCGCGATGTTGTCGTTCAGCTCGCGGCGGTCAAGGCGTCGGTGGCCAGCCTGAATACGCTGGTGGCCGAAACCTACGCACAGGAATGCCTGTGCGGCAATGAGCAGCTCGAAACCGCCGATGTAGCGAAGCTGCTTGAGCTGCTGAAAGCTGCCCGCTAGCACACACGATACGGCAGGGCGCGAGATCATACGCGATCTCGCGCCCTGTTTTTTATGTGCTTTCCCAGCGAAACGAG
>LJCR01001411.1 GCA_001399705.1 Kouleothrix aurantiaca | reverse complement strand
GCGCGGGCGGGCGCAAGCGGGGGTGCGCAAGCGCGGCCACGAAATCTATCAGGATGTGCCAATCGAGGTTGCCGCGCTGGGCGAGCGCGTTGGGCTGCTGGGCGCGGTCGGGCTGTTTCTGCACATGCGCGAGGGCCGCGCGTGAATTTGATGCTGACCTCGCAGGCGCGGCTGCGTGCGCTCTATGGCCGCGCTGGCGCGGAGCGCGTGCTGGATGCCGCCGAGCAGTTGCGCCTGGCCCGCGTGCTGCGCGGCGCACCTTCGCGATTGGTCGTGATCGAGCAGGGCGCGCCCGACCGGGACGTGCCGGCCGCGCTGGTCACGCCCGACGGCATTGCGCGCCAGGTCGCCGCGATCTCGGCCGCGCTCGACCGGCGCGAAACCTTGCTGGAAAGCGTGCTCCTGATCGGCGGGCCTGAGATCGTGCCGTTCTTTCTGGCCGAAAACCCCACGCCCTACGACGGCGACGCGGCGGTGCCTTCCGATGGCTACTACGGCGCGGCCAACCCCTACGCGCTCCTGCCCGACTGGGCGGTGGGCCGCATCCCCGGCGCGGCTGGGCCCGACCCCGCGCTGCTGATTCAGCTGCTCGAAACGGCTGCCGGGCTGGGCGTGCTGCAACCGCATGAGAAGGTGTTTGGCTATGTGACCGAGGTGTGGCACCGAGCGGCAGAAATTGTCTATGCCGAAGTTGATGATCCTGCGCACCTGCTGGTGTCGCCGCCCGCGCTGGCCGCGAGCTTCGACCGCAGCCGGTTGGATGGCGCGCGCCTGATCTACTGCAACCTGCACGGCGTGCCGGAAGGCCCGCCCTGGTACGGCCAGTCGGAAGCGCAGCCCGCGCTGGTGGCGGCGCTGCGTCCCTCTGATCTTGCCGGGCTCGATCTTCATGGCGCGATTGTAGTGAGCGAGGCGTGCTATGGCGCGCTCGTCGCCGGGCGCACGGCCGAGACGGCCATGCCGCTGGCGTTTCTGGCGGAGGGCGCAGCCGCATTCATTGGCGCCACGGCTATTTCCTATGGCCCAACCGCGCCGCCACCCGGCGAGGCCGACCTGATTGCCCTGCACTTCCTGCGGGCGCTCAAGCAGCCCGGCATCACCGTTGGCGCAGCCTTTCTGGAAGCGCGGGCCGGCCTCTTGCGCGATACCATGGCCCGCCAGTCAACACTGGATGAGGACGACCAGAAGACGCTGCTGGAATTCGTGCTTTACGGTGACCCAACTCTTGTGGTAGTATAAACGCCACCCAGGAGCACGGCGCTTTTCGAGCGTGGTGTTCTTGTCGTCTCTGGCGCAGTTGCCTAACCGCTATTCGGCGCAGCAGCCCTGTTACTACTGCTTCGCGCCAGAGTGCTATACTTACCATAGGCCCCGCATCAGCGCGGTCAGGAACGATGGAAGGAGATCGCGATGGGTAGACGTCCTCGTACGCCGGCCGACCCCGTTGCGGCAGCACGCGATGTTGCGCGGGCAGAAGTGGCCCGCCGCTGGCCTGAATTAGCTGGCGTTGAGCCGACGGTCACGCCGCGCAGCCAGTGCGTGCCATCCGCGCCCGAGCTTGAGCGTGCCGGTGCAGCCGGCCCGGCCCCGCTTGCCACGCCAGCTGGCGCAGAATATACCTTCACCTTTGCCGGGCACACCCACACCCCCGACGGCTACACCATGCCCCGCATCGCGCGCGTCACCGTCGACTCCCAGCGCCGCATCGTCAAAGCCACCACCTCGAAATAGCGCTACGCGCCGCCAACAACCTGCCGCAGCACATCCGGCACGTCGGTGATGATGCCATCGACGCCGAGCGTGTGCAGTGCGCGCATGGTCGGG
>LJCR01001412.1 GCA_001399705.1 Kouleothrix aurantiaca | reverse complement strand
ACATCTGCGAGCGCGTTCTGCGCGCAAAGGAGGCTGTATGACCCTGCTCTCCGCACCGCCGGCCAGTCCCGCCGCTCTGTCGCCGCTAGCCGCAGCGTTGGGCGGCAATCTCATCACAGTGCCGCTGGCCCCGCGCCACGCCTTCGCGCGCGTCCTCGTCGGCAGCGGCATCGAAGATGCGCTTCAGCGAGGCGGCCCGCCGGTGCTCGCGCTGCCCGCCGGCGCATCCGTCGCGTCTATTTCGCGCGTGCTCTTTCCCGCCGACTTCGCGCCGCGCTCCGAGCCGGCCTTCCAGCGCACCCTGCAGATCTGCCAGGCGCTCGCCGCCGAACTGCACCTGTTGCACGTTTATGGCGACGACCGGCTGCTGCCTAACGAAACCGACCAGGCCCGGCGCGCGGCAGTGCGCAGCGTGCGCGAGCTGTTCGTGCTAGACCAGGAGCGGCTGGGTGTGTTTGCTGCCCGCGCCCGCGAGCTAGGCGTGCCAGCCAGCGCCGCCACTGCCGAAGGCCGCGCCCACGATGCGATTGCCCGCTACGCCGCCGCCAACGCCATCGACCTGATCGTGATGGCGACCCACGGCCCGCGCAGCACCGAAGACATTCTGCTCGGTACCACCACTGCGCGCGTGATCCAGCGCTCGCCAATCGCAGTGCTTGCCGTGCCTGCCTGAGCAAGCGGTTGATAGTTGGGTTAATAACCTTCGCAAAATGGTTCCCTGGCACAGACTTTGCAATGTTTAGCAAATACTATGCAAAGGAGATGCACATGGAACCTGCGAAACACAAGATCTTGTACGAAAACGGCAGTGATCGTGTCACCAGCTCGCAAGCAATTATTGGGGGCAAGACATACGAACTAAGCGACATCGATACGGTATCAGTCGTCGCGCCGGTCTTGCGGCGTGAATATGGCTATGGCCTGGCGATCGTGGGCCTGGTGCTGCTCGTTGCCGGCTATCTGGTCTGGGGCACGTTTCTGACGCCAATGTTTGTTGGGGTGGTGCTCATCATCGCTGGCCTTGCGATTGCGCTTGTGGTGCGGAAAAGCTATACCGTGCATTTGAACCATCGCGATAAGCAGACAACCACAATTCATTTTCCCCGGCGCGCGCAAGCCGAGCAGCTCGTTCATGCACTTACCCAGGCGAATAAACGGTGACACGATAGGATCGGCAGGTCGTCACCTCGTCATCGTGTCGTTTGCCATGCTGTATTCTGGTATTTCTCTCAAAAAATCCCGCACGATTGTGGCATACTCGTGCGGCTTCTCAACCATCGGGAAGTGTCCGCACTCCTCGAACCAGCGTACCTGGCAGCCCGGAATGCTCGCCTGTGTGAACGGCACATTCGCCGGCGGCATGATCTGATCCTGCCGCGCTGCAATCAGCAGTGTGGGCGCGCGCACCTGCCGGGCCGCCGCATTGATCGCTGGGTCGGCAGCCGAGCGCGCGCTGGCGACGGCAGTGTCGCGATCCATCTGCAAATAATCGAGAAATCCCGTTCGCAGCAGCTCGGCGTCGTCGGGCACGCGGAAGAAAAAGCGCCCGGCAAACTGCCGTCGCAGCATCTCGAGATCCGCCATCCACGGCGCGCGCAAGTGCATCAGCGCGCCCGAAACCTCGGTGATAGCGCGAAAAAACGTGCGCTCGGCATCGTTGCGGAACAGGCTGATCGCGGTGAGCACCAGCCGATTCACAAGCTCGGGCCGCCGGGCCGCCAGCATAATCGCAATGCCGCCGCCCATCGAGTGGCCAACCAGGCGGACGCGCGGAATGTGCAGCTGCGCCAGCAACACTTCTAGCGCGGCCACATGGGCCTGCAT
>LJCR01001410.1 GCA_001399705.1 Kouleothrix aurantiaca | reverse complement strand
CTGTACGCCTGGGAAGACGACGCCAAGCTGCAGCAGAATCGCGTGCCCCCCAGCTTCGAGCCGCCCACGCGCCGCTTCACCGTGATGCTGCCGGCCCGCCACGAAGAAGACGTCATTCCGGACACCATCCAGCGCACCGTCGATCTGCGCTACCCGCGCGAGCTGGTGCAAGTGCTGGTGGTGATCGAAGCCGGCGACCACGGCACGATTGCCGAGGTCGAGCAGAAGCTGGCTGCACTGCGCGCGCAGGGCATCACGCATGTGCGCCTGATCACCTTTGACGAGCCGCCGATCAACAAGCCGCATGGCCTGAATGTCGCGCTGCGCTACGCCACCGGCGATGTCGTCACAATCTTCGACGCCGAAGACGAGCCGCACCCCGATATTCTGCAGGTCGTGAACACCGTGATGCTGCGCGAAAATGCCGAGGTGGTGCAGTGTGGCGTGCAGCTTATGAACTACGCCGACCGCTGGTTTTCGGCCTTGAACGTGCTTGAGTACATGTTCTGGTTTAAATCGCGCATGCACTACCACGCGCGCGTGGGCATGGTGCCGCTGGGCGGCAACACGGTATTTTTCACCCGCGCCGCGCTCGACCGCGCAGACGGCTGGGACCAGACCTGCCTCACCGAAGACGCCGACATTGGCATTCGGCTGTGCGTGAATGGCGGCATGCGCTTTCGCGCCATCTACGACGACCAGTATGTGACGCGTGAAGAAACCCCGCCGACGGTCGGGCAGTTCGTCAAGCAGCGCACGCGCTGGAACCAGGGCTTTCTACAAGTGCTGGCGAAAGGCGACTGGCGGCACCTGCCGACCTTGCCGCAGCGCTTGCTCGCGCTCTACACGCTGGCCTTCCCGCTGCTCCAGGCGCTGACAATGATCTACCTGCCGATCAGTATCTGGCTGGCCTTCTTTGGCAAGCTGCCGGTGCTGGTAACGCTAATCAGCGCGCTGCCGGCCTACCTGGTTGCCGTGCAAATGCTGATCAGCGTGGTTGGGCTGTATGAATTCACGGCGGTGCACGGCATCCGCCCGCGCTGGTACTCGCCGCTGTGGCTGCTGGCCGCCTACATGCCCTACCAGTGGCTGCTGGGCCTGGGCGCGCTGCGGGCGGTCTGGCGGCAGGCGCGCGGCCTAAACAACTGGGAAAAAACCAAGCACATTGGCGCGCATCGCGTGGGCCAGCCGCTGCCCGTAGCCGAGGCCGCCGACCCGCTGCTGGCGCGCGAGCACGGGGCGTAGCGCGGTTGGGGGAGGGGTGACAAGATGACTGGGTGACAAGATGACTGGGTGAAAGGGTGACTGGGTGAAAGGGTGACACGAGCAGTAAGCAGTCGGCAGTTGGCAGTTGGCAGTAACCTGCAACCTGCAACCTGCAACCTGCGAACCTGCGAACCTGCAACCTTCAACCTGCGAACCTGCGAACCTGAAACCCAAATCTCCGTGCCTCTGTGTCTCTGTGGTGAACGTTCTTTCGTCCTTCGTCATTCGTCGTTCGTCGCAACCTGCAACATTCAAACCTGAAACGTGCAACCCGTAAAAAAGGTTCTTTTGATGCTTACACCAACAACATTTGCCCGCCGCTTGCTGCCACGCCCAACGCCGCGCCTGGCCGCGCCCGCGCACGCCGCCGAGTGGCTGCTGATCGCCGGGCTGCTGCTGGCGGGGCTTATCGCGCATGACCTGAATATGTTCAACTTCCCGTCGTTCACCTACAACGGCGACGAAGGGATTTACACCGGGCAGGCACTCGCCGTGCTGCGCGGCCAGCTCACGCCCTACACCTACTTCTACGACCATGCGCCGGCCGGCTGGATCTTGT
>LJCR01000141.1 GCA_001399705.1 Kouleothrix aurantiaca | reverse complement strand
TGTCGATGCTGCGCGGCGAGTGTTCGCCCAGTGTAGCGATCGAGCGGGTAAATCGGTCGAATACTTTGAGCAGTTCAGCCCACTCGCGGTAGAGCGTTTCGCGCTCCCACTCATCGCTGACGAGTTTTTCGGCCAGGGCACGGTGGCGGCTCCACAGCTCGCGCCGCGCTTCTTCCACCACAGTTTCCTGCCCGCTGGCCGCGCTGCGAGCCGCAATAATAAGCTTGTCGGTAATGCCGGCAATCGCAGAACAAACCACAACCAGGGGCTCGCCATCGTCGTGGGCATTGCGCACAATCTGCGCCATCTCACGCAGCCGCGCCGCATCGCTGACGGACACCACGCCAAATTTCATAACACGCATTGGCAATACCCCCACTGGTACGCAGCCGCTCGTGATTTCCGGGCGTAAAAAAGCCGAGGACGGCAAGCGAACGCTTCCCTATGCCTCGGCGCATTGGTCGCTGAAGGGCGCTTACTCGGCCGGCGGCGCTGGCGGGCGCGGCAGCAATCCCGCCGCTTCAACTACCAGAGGAATTGCTTTCGTCCACCCAACCGACATGATATGCACGCCGCGCACGCCTTCGATTGCCAGCATCTCCTGCGTGAGTTCGGCAGCAATCTGCACGCCTTCGCGCTCGGCATCAGGCGCGGCGGCCATACGCTCCACCACCCAGTCGGGCACGCGCGAACCGGGCAGGTGGTCGCGCAGGAAGTGCGCCGATTGCGCCGAGCGAATGACCATGACGCCGGCCATAATATGGATGTGCTTGTGCAGGCCCAAGGCGCGAGCGTCGGCCATCCACTGGCGAAAGCGCTCGATGTCGAAAATAATCTGGGTTTGAATAAACTCGGCGCCGCTCTGCACCTTTTTCTCAAGCCGGGCGATCCGCTCGATATTCGGGTTGGCAACGCCACCCACAAAAAAGCGCGGCGCATCGCTCAGCGGCGTGCCCGACTGAAAGGTGGCGTCGTCGCGCATGGTGCGCAGCGCGCGAATGAGCTGGAACGAGTTCAGATCAAGCACATTCTTCGTTTCGGGGTGGTCGCCGATCTTGGGGTGATCGCCAGTCATGCACAAGAAGTTGTTGATGCCACACACCGAGCCGCTCAGCACATCGGCCTGCAGCGCGATCCGGTTGCGGTGCTGGCATGTCATCTGCACAATCGTTTCGATGCCAAGCTGCTGCACTACAATACCCGCGCCAAGCGCCGACATGCGGCCAATGCCGCGCTGGTTATCGGTCAGGTTCAAGGCATCCACATGATCGCGCATTGCCACGGCCAGGCGCTCAAGCGTCGCGCGGCTGGCGCCTTTGGGTGGCGCAAGCTCACCCGTTACCACAAGCTGGCCAGCATCGAGCCGGCGCTGAAAATCACTATTTGCTGGCATATACTTCTATAGAGCACAGCACACAAAAACCCCTCATCAGCACTCGGCGATGAGAGGCTGCACTGCATATCAAGGCGTGAAACCGCCTGCGAACAACTGAGCTGACGCGCGGGAGTATAGCATGCCGCTACACGACTGTCAATCATCTCACCGATTCCGCAGCTTTTCCGCGGCCAGTTCCATGATACACTTCAACCAAAGTCGCGTGCCGCTCTTTCGGGAATGTACGGCCAATCTTCCATCTATGCAACCTGCCGAGCACATCGATGCAATGTGAACAATCGATCTGGACCCAGCGCGCCGGCTGGATGCGGCCGGCTCAGCTCCCCAACCAGGCGCAGTTAGTGCTGGTGTTTGGCGCTCGCGCCGCGCTTCTGCACCAGCCAGCACTCGACGCGCTTCGTGCAACCTACCCGCAGGCTCAGTTCTTTGGCTGCTCAACTGCTGGCGAAATTGCCGGCGCGCACATCTACGACGACTCGATTGCCGCCACAGCCATTCGCTTCGGCCAAACCGCCTTTCACATCGCAACCATCGCGCTTGAAGCGGATGACGACCAGGTCGCGCGCGGGGCGGCGCTTGCGCGGCTGCTTCCGCCGGCAGGGCTGCGCCACGTGCTGCTGCTGGCCGATGGCCTGGTCGCAAACACCAGCGCCATTCTTGAGGGCATGAACCGGCACTTGCCGGCCGGCGTGGCAGTGACGGGTGGGCTGGCCGCCGATGGTGTTGCCTTTGCCGAAACTGTGGTGCTGTGCGACGGCCAGCCGCGTTCTGGCTGTGTTGCTGCGTTAGGTCTTTATGGCAAGCATCTGTGGATCGGCTATGGCTCGCAGGGCGGGTGGGATTCGTTTGGCCCCGAGCGACTGATCACGCGCTCGGTGGGCAATGTGCTCTACGAGCTGGATGGGAAGTCGGCACTGAGCCTGTACAAGCGCTACCTGGGCGAATATGCACACGAGCTGCCTGCCGCCGGCCTGCGCTTCCCGCTCAGCTTGCGTGGCCCGGGCGGCCAGCCCGGCCTGGTGCGCACAATCCTCTCCGTCGACGAGCAGGCCCAAAGCATCACCTTTGCCGGCGACATGCCACAGGGCAGCTATGCGCGGCTGATGAAAGCCAATTTCGACCGGCTGCTCGACGGCGCCATCGGCGCGGCCAGGGCGAGCATGCTTCACGGCGCGCAGCCCGAGCTGGCGCTGCTGATTAGCTGCGTCGGGCGCAAAGAGCTGCTGATGCAGCGTATTGAAGAAGAAGTCGAAGGTGTTTACGAAACCTTTGGCCAGCGGCCTGTGCTTGCCGGCTTTTATTCCTACGGTGAGATCGCGCCCTTCCGAAATGGCACGGGCTGCGAGCTGCACAACCAGACTATGACAATCACCACCCTGGCAGAGATTCCATGACACATTCCCTGCATAGCTTGCTGCGCCGCCAGCTGAAACGTGCCGCGATCAGCGCCGACGAAACTGAAGCCCAGTGGCGCGATCTGATTGCCGCAGTGAATTCCGCCTACCACCAGTTCGATGCCGACCGGCGTATGCTTGAGCGATCGCTTGAGCTGACTTCGCAAGAGCTGATCGAGGCCAACTCAGCCATGCGCGCCGTGTTCGAGCGCCTGGTGCACAGCAGTGTTGATGGGATTTTTGCCTTTGACACACACTGCTGTTTCACAGTATGGAACCCGGGTATGGAGCGCATCTCGGGCCAGCCAAGCAATGCCGTGATCGGCCACAATGCCTTCGAGCTGTTTCCGCACCTGCTGCAAAACGGCGAAGAATTTTTCTTCCGCGCGGCGCTGGCGGGCCGCACCATGGTCGCGCAAGATCAGCGCCACATCAGGCCGGGCGACGAGCAGCCGGGCTCGTTCGAAAGCCACTACGCGCCGCTGGTCAACGAGTCGGGCGCGATCATTGGCGGAATGGCGATTGTGCGCGATATCACCGAGCGCAAACGCGCCGAGCAGGAGCTGCAGCGCGCCAAGGAGGCGGCCGAGAGCGCATCGCACGCAAAAAGCGTGTTCCTCGCCAATGTGAGCCACGAGCTGCGCACGCCGCTGACGGCAATTATTGGCTACAGCGAGCTGCTGAAGCAGGAATCGCTGCTGCAAACGCTGCCGCCGATTCTTTCCGATCTCGACCACATTGTGGCGGCGGGGAACCACCTGCTCGCTTTGATCAACAGCGTGATCGATCTGGCCCAGATCGACGCGGGCAAGCAGATCGCCATTCCCGAGGAATTTGCGCTGGCGCCGCTTGTGGAAGGGCTGGCCGACACGGCGCGGGCGCTGGCAACTCGTAACGCCAACTCTGTGCAGGTGCGCGCCGATGGCCCGATGGGGCTAATGTACTCCGACCGCAACAAAGTGCGCCAGATGCTGCTGCACCTGCTGAGCAATGCGTGCAAATTCACCGTGGAAGGGCAGATCGCGATCGGCGTTGCGCGCACGCAGCACGACGACGGCGAGTGGGTGACCTTTACGATCGAAGACACCGGCGCTGGCATGACCGATGAGCAGCTCGCCGGCTTGTTCCAGCCCTTTACCCAGAACGACACCTCGCTGACGCGGCGCTACGTTGGCAGCGGGCTGGGGCTAGCCCTGAGCCAGCGTTTCTGCCAGCTGCTTGGCGGCGATATCCAAGTGAAAAGCGCAATTGGGCAGGGCTCGACATTCACCGTGCGCCTGCCGGCAGCCCTGCCCCCAAAGCGCTAACCTAGCGCCGGCTTGGCGATCATCACCCACACTGCCGAAAGCAGAAGCACAATATTCAGCACGCTCAGCCACAGCAGGCGGCTTTGCAATGCAGGAACCTGTGCCTGCTGCCCGCTGGACGCCAGCGCGCCAATGCGCGCGCCAATTGGGCGCATCACGCCATTCGTGAGCAGCATCGAGAGCACGATCACGGCAAAACCCCAGATGATCCACAGGCTGTTCAGCTGAAAGCCGGCGCTCAGGCCAGTGGCAAGCCCGGCCAGAAACGTCAGCCCCGCCGCCGGCAGAAACACCGCCCGCCCCATAAAGCCGCCGAACTGCGCCAGCGCCGCCTGCGCGCCGGCTTCGCGAACGCGCGCCAGCCGCATGTTCAGCAACGTCATGGTTATGATCCCACCCACCCACACAATCACCGACACAACATGGATGAACTTGAGCGCACCAAAGACCATGGTTGTCCCTCCTGCGTTGCCGCGCCTGCCGCGCGCTGAATTATTCTTACATACTGTATAATTAAATATTTCGCCTGTCAACCTGTACGAACGGGAATCGCGGGGATTTGGTAGAATAGCGGCGGAGGAAACAGCATGAGCCCACGCAGCTACCGCCTTGGCGAACGCGAACACGCCGTTCAGCAAACCCGCGCCCGCATGATCGACGCGGCGCGCAGCCTGCTCACCGCACACGATGGTGGCATGCGCTTCACGATCGAAGCGGTGGCGCGCGCGGCCGACGTTTCGCGCATGACGGTGTACTACCAGTTTGAGTCGAAGGTGGGCTTGCTGGAGGCGATCTGCGATACGCTTGCGGCAAACGGCGGCATCGAGCAGCTTGCGAGCGTGTTTCGCCTGCCCGACGCCTATGCCGCGCTGGCTGAGCCGGTTCGCGTGTTTGGCACGTTCTGGGAATCTGACCGGCTGCTTTCGCGGCGGCTGCGCGCGCTGGCAACCCTTGAGGAAGAGTTTGCGCAGGTGATCCGCGCGCGCGACGAGCGGCGGCGGCGCGGTTTGCGCATCCTTACGCAGCGGCTGGCCGAGCAGACTGGCCGCCCCAGCGCGGCCGCGTTCGACGCCACTGTCGAGCTTCTGTTCGCGCTGACGAGCTTCGAGATGTTTGATATGCTGGCCGGGACCGAGCATTCATGCACGGACGTTGTGCCGACGGTGGAACGAGTGGTGCGCGCCGCGCTGGACGCTAGTGCGCTTTCGGCGCAGGGGGTAGGGGAGGGCGAGTAGGGTTTAGTGAGTACAATAATGGTAGTCGGTTGTCCGTGGTCTTTCAGCAAGCAGCAACAGATTTCCACAAAGTTGTGCTAGCGCACTACAGCACGTGCACCGGGTCGACATCCAGCACCCAGCCGTGCGGCAGCTGCAAGGCGTCGAGCAGCGGCGCGGGGTTTTCGGCGCGCAGCACGACATGCCAGCGAAAGCGGTTGCGCTGGCGGTGGAAAAAGGCCGGCGCCGGGCCGACCAGGCTCCAGCTGCCGAGATCCAGCGTTTCCGCCAGCTGGGTAATTTCCTCGGCAAATTCGCGGGCGGCGCGCTCACCACGCTCATCGCTGCCGCTGGTATGGATGAAGCGCACCAGACGGCTAAATGGCGGGTAGCCGGCCTGCTGGCGAAACGCGATCTCCTGCGCGAAAAACGCAGTGTAGTCGTGCTCCTGCGCGGCCTGGAGCGCATAGTGGTCGGGCGCGTAGCTTTGCAGCACCACCTGTGCGCCCGCGCTGCGCCGCCCAGCGCGACCGGCCACCTGCGTCAGCAGCTGAAAAGCGCGCTCGCCGGAGCGGAAATCGGGCAGGTTCAGGCCAGTGTCGGCCGCAACAACCCCCACCACCGACACCAGCGGCAGGTCGAGCCCCTTGGCGATCATCTGCGTGCCCACCAGCACGTCGGCGTCGTGCCGCAGAAAATGATCGAGCATGCGGCCGTGATCGCCTTTGCGCGTCACACTGTCGCGATCCCAGCGCAGCGTGCGCGTGCCGGGGAACAGCAGCTCGACTTCTTCGACCACGCGCTGCGTGCCAATGCCAAACGACTTGATGCGCGGGCTCCAGCACTCCGGGCACTGGCCCGGCACCATCTCGCGGTGGTTGCACGAATGGCAGATCAGAATATTGAACGAAGAATCGTAGCCGCCCGGTGGCGGGCCGCCTTCCAGCTCGTCGTAGTGCACGATCAGCGGCGTGGCGCAGTTCGGGCAGCTGATGACATGCCCGCAGTCGCGGCACATCACAAAGGCGGCCGCGACTGCGGGC
>LJCR01001409.1 GCA_001399705.1 Kouleothrix aurantiaca | reverse complement strand
CGGCCACCACCCACGGGCGCGAACGGCCCAGCAGCTCGCTTGCGCTTGCCGTGATGCCGGTCTCGGCGGGCATCGCCATGTCGTGTGCGGGCTCGGCCGGCGCGCTGCCATAGCCCGCTCCATAATCGTCGCGCCCGCCGGCTGGTGCAGGGGTTGCAGCCTCGCTGTTGCCGTAGCCAGCGCCATAATCGTCGCGCCCGCCGGCTGGCGCGGCTGCAGCGGGCTGGTTTTGTGCCGCCGGCGGCTCGACCAGCACCACCAGGAACAGCCAGTTGTAGAGGAGCCAGAAGACAAAAAAGAGCAGCACAATCCAGCGCGCCGCGCGCATCAGGCGCGCATTGGCCTGCGCCGAAAGGTTCAGGCCGCTGAGCGCAAAAAAAGCGCTGCCCAGCCAGAGGCTGAACATCGCCGAGTAGGTCGCCGCCAGGTTGCGCCCGCTGATCAGAATATTTGGCGTTGCAACAGCATGGGTGAAGAAAATACTCGCCATGGCCAGAAATGCCAGGCCAACCAGAAACACCCGCCCATCGCGCGCGCGCCGCGCAACATGCAGCACCAGCAGCGCCAGGCCCACGCCGGCCACTGCCGCCAGCAGGCCGATGAGGAAGTGAAACAAGGGGCTGTGCAACCAGGGCATGTTCAGCCAGCTTGCAAACGGCGCGGCCGCGAGCAGCAGCGGGCCAAGCAGCAGCACACCCGCCCAGCCAAGCAGCTGCCCGCGCGGCACAGGCGTGCTGAAGTGGGCACTGACGAACGATTCCTCGGGCGCAGGTTGAAGCGATTCAGATGCCACAGCAGTAGTGAATAAAGGCAAAGGCCGTGAGTTGCGAAGAAATGGCACAAGCTGAGCGCGGCAAACAGATGCATTATACGAGCGTGGGCCACTGTATGCATTACGATAGTGTGACAGTCGTATAAGCTGGCACCGCGAACGCAGCAGCATGCTCCTTACGATATAATACACCCATGCAACAAATTTTCGAATCTGCCGGCGCCGCGCCCGATCTGGAAGGCATCCACGCCGCGCTGCTGGCCTGGTTTGCCGCCGCCGGGCGCGACCTGCCCTGGCGCCACACGCGCGACCCATATACGATCATGGTTTCGGAGATCATGCTCCAGCAAACCCAGGTCGACCGGGTGATCCCCAAGTTTCACGCCTTTCTGGCCGAGTTCCCGACCCTTGAAGCGCTCGCCGCCGCGCCCACTGCCGACGTGATTCGCGCCTGGGCCGGGCTGGGCTACAACCGCCGGGCGCTGAATCTCCAGCGCGCCGCGCGTGCGGTGCTGGAAGAGCATGGCGGTGTCTTCCCGCGCGACCTCGAAACGCTGCTGAAGCTGCCGGGCATTGGGCGCTACACGGCCGGCGCAATCGCGTGCTTTGCGTTCGAGCAGGATGTTGGCTTCATCGACACGAATATTCGCCGCGTGGTGCAGCGCCTGTTGATTGGCGCGGAAGAGCATGGCGTGGCCGGCGAAGCACAGCTGCTGGCACTCGCCGCCGCCGCCGTGCCACCCGGCCAGGGCTGGGCCTGGAACCAGGCGATCATGGAGCTGGGCGCGCTGATCTGCACCGCCGCCGCTCCCGCCTGCTGGCGCTGCCCCGTGCAGAATTGGTGCCGCGCCTACGCTGCGCGCCGCGCCGCCGACGAGCAGGCGTTCAGCGCTGGGGCCGCGCCGCCCACGCCACCACGCACGCGCAAAGTCGCCGAACGCCGCGAAACACCATTTTCCGGCTCGAACCGCTTTTTCCGCGGGCGGGCAATCGCGGCGCTGCGCTCCCTGCCGGCGGGTGAATCGCTGGCGCTGCCCGAACTTGGGCGCGCGC
>LJCR01001408.1 GCA_001399705.1 Kouleothrix aurantiaca | reverse complement strand
GTGATAGGCGGCAATTGCTTCTTCGAGCATCGGGGCCTCCAGCAGGCCGGAGAACGGCGTTGGCGGCCAGAGATGCGAGCCGCCAGCGCCGCGCTTCGGGCTAGGCGTTCAACAGCTTGTTCCAGCGCATGTCGCTCGGCGGTGTGCGGCCGGCCTTGGCCTTTTCGATGCACATATCGGCCATGGCCTTGACGACCCAGGCGAAGAATTTTTCTTTCAGCGACCAGTAGTCCATATCCGGCGCGGGGTTGGTGAAGTCGATCGCGTAGGGCACGCCATCTTTCAGCGCGAACTCGCAGGTGTTCATGTCGTAGCCAAGCGCCCGGCAGAGGGTGAAGGCGTACTCGACGACCTTGTCGTGCTCGTCTTTGGTCAGGTAGTCGGGCTCGTCGAAGTAGCGGTTCGGGTAGGGCGCGTTGATGTCGAATTTAATGACCTGAATCTGGTTCTGGCCGATCACCAGACAGCGCACGAATTTGTCCCACTCGATGAATTCCTGCAGCATCATGCACTCGATGCCGGTCTGGTTGTAGGCTTCCCAGAGCTGTTCCATGGTGTGGACTTTATACACGTTCTTGAAGCCGCCGCCCCAGGCTGGCTTGAGGATGACCGGGAAGCCGCCGACGTAGTTGACGTGATCTTCCCAGGGGATGCGGTCGGCCAGGTTGCGCAGCGACTCGTGGTGCACAATTCCCTCGATGTAGGAGTGCGTGGGCAGCGCGACGCTGCGCGGGTGCGGCACGCCCAGGTAGGTGGCGATGCTCGCGCCAGTAAACTTGTCGTCGGCGCTCCACCAGAACGGGTTGTTGACGATGAATGTGCCGCTCATCATGGCGGTTTTGAGGAAGGCGCGGTAGTAGGGCACCTCGTGCGAGATGCGGTCGACAATCACGTCGTACTCGCAGGGCTCGGCCATGCGCGTGCCGCCCAGCTTCACAAACTCGGCAGTCACCCCGTCGTTGCGGCGATTGACTTCTTCGATAAATGCGCCCGGCCAGGTATTTTCCCGGCCGACCATGATGCCTATTTTTTTGGTCACACCTTCCCCCTTATCATTTGAGAGTCAAGAATTAAGAACTGCGGAACCGCAGAACCACAGAACCGAGAACCGAGAACTGCAGAACTAAGGAGCCACAGAACTGAGAACCGCAGAAGCCAGTCTTCGCCCTCATCCAAAGCCACAAAAGCACGTGTACGGGCGAAGCTCGCTATCCCCATCCCCCAACTCCCATCCCCCACCAAGCTAATGTTCGGGCAACGCGCTATTGAGCATGCGCTGCGACTCGAATGGATCGGCCACGAGCTTGGCGCGGATCGCCTCCCAGTTCTTCGGGTCCTCGCCGCCGAGCCGCCAGATCGCGATGCCCGCCAAGTCCAATTCCTGCACCAGGCCAATCTTCGCCTCCAGGCCACGGCTGGTCGCAAACCAGACCTTGCGGCCCTTATAGGTGATCCAGCTCTCCTGAATCGGCCCGTTGGCGTCGCTCTCGGCGAAGTTGACGCTCAGACCGTAGGACTGGATGAGATCGTTGATCGCCGCCCAGATCTGCGGGGTGGCGTCGCCGCTGGCCGGCCAGTTATAGCCATAGAAAGGCACGCCAATCACCACTTTGCTCGGCTCGACCGTGGCCTTGGCGTACTCGGCCACCTGCCGCACCCAGTAGATCGGCGCGACCGGGCCGGGGCCGCCGCCGCGCCAGTGGTAGTCGTAGGTCATGATGCGCATGCGATCGACCGCCGGGCCAATTACGGTCCAATCCTGAAAGCCGCCCAGGCCGGCGTAGTCGGCGGTTTTGGCGTGCACCGCGATGGTGAGCAGCTTGCCCT
>LJCR01001407.1 GCA_001399705.1 Kouleothrix aurantiaca | reverse complement strand
TGCTACTCATGGACAACTCCTTACTGAACAGGGTTGGCAACTCGTCAGTATAGGCGAAGTCTGTGAGTAGCGCACATCGCACTCCAGACTGAACTGTCAACCGTTTTGGAAAGTGTTAGCTACTCAGCTTTCATGCCTTTGTTCTGTCGTCCTTCGACATCTGCCATCAATCCAGCCCTCACTTTCACCATCGCCGCAAGGCATGATAACGAGCTTTGTATACGGTACTAGCGCTCCTTGCCGGAAAGGTTTTAGGAAAACCGGCAAGGGTTTTCCTAATCGGCCTGTCCTGAGCTTGTCGAAGGAGGGCACGGGGGCGAAGCGCCCCGACAAAAGAAAAGCGCACGCACCCTTCGATACGCGGCATAGCCGCTACTCAGGATGCGAGCGATGGAAAGGCGCAGGGGCGAAGCGCCCCGACAAACCGAAACGCAACACGCCCCGCGCAATCGGCGTTGACGCCAGCCCCGCCGGTGGGCTACAATGCGCGCGAAACAAGCCAACAGAAAGCAACGCAATGCGTTTCCCCAATAGCGAACAATTGGTTCTGCCGTGCGTATTCGAGCGTTTTGTGCCCGGCCAGCTCCACCCCGACGGTCGGCGCTACCTGCCGCTGATTGTGCTGCGCGTGGCAGGCATCGAAGCACCGATTGGCGTGGTGGATCGGCACCACCGCGTGGACGCGGCGCTGGAAGGGCGCGCGGGCAGCGCTAAACTGGTCTTTCTGCTGAGCAAGGTGCGCCTGCAAAGCGGCGAAGCACGGCAGGGGCTGGTGCCCGAGGATGGGATTGCGCCCGGCCGCGCCAGCACTGTGCCGACCGCCTATGGCCGCGTGCTGGCGGTGCCCTCGTGGGAGGCCGAGCGCGAGCATTTGCCCTATGAGATGCTGTATACCGAACTGCTGCTCGACGTGGGCGCTGGTGTGATTGGCGTGCGCACCAGCCTCACAGCCGCCAATCTGGCCGAGGTGATTGGCAAGCCGCAGATCGAGCCCGGCGATTGGATTGAGGTGGCCCGCTCGCGCGTTGATATTCTGGCGTTTGAGGCCGAGTGACGCACGATCTGCTGCTGCCACCGTTTTTAGCATTGCTGCTGTGCTGTTTCCTGGGCTACCCGCTGGCGCGGCTGGCGCTGCCTGCTGAATTGCGTGCCGAGCGCTGGCTGCTCGTGCCGCTGCTTGGGCTGGCGCTGCTGCTGAATGTCTGCGCTGCGCTCACCACCACCACGGCGCTGCGACCTCTCCAGATAGCGTTAGGAATGGCCGCGCTGGCGCTGCCGCTGAACCTGTGGCTGCTGTTCCGGGGGAAGAACCGCATAGAAGGGCGTATTGCTATACGCCCAGACTACCGAGCCTGCAACCTTCAAACCTTCAAACTTGCAACGTGCGAACCTGCAACCTGAAACTCCCTGCCTCCGTGCCTCCGTGGTGAAATCCGCAATCATCCCTTTCGCGCAGCGAGGGCGCGCTCGGCGTCGGCCTTGCCCATCGCGAACAGCGCCTCGTGGTTGGCCGTCTCGTAGTCGATGATCCAGTCGAGCGGCATCAATGCCTCGGGCGCAATCACCGTTGGCGGGGCGATTGGGCGTGGCACCGCGCCCTCCAGGCGCAGCGAGGCATCGCCCAGTTGCTCGGCGGCGCGCGCCAGCTTGTCGGCGGCGGCGGCCAGGCGATTGCGGTGCTCGATTGCCTCGAACGCCACGCGGTACGACGCCAGCAGCGCCCAGTCAAGCGTCAGCGACAGCGCCTGCACAAGGTCTTGCGGCATCTGGCGAGTTTGCAGCCGCATGGCGTCGGGGTCGGCATTCCAGGGCGTCATCATCACCACCAGAA
>LJCR01001406.1 GCA_001399705.1 Kouleothrix aurantiaca | reverse complement strand
GGTTGGTTCGCAGGTTGCACGCAGCCCAACCGAGGCTGCGTGCAACCTGCGAACCAACCTGCGACCCGGCGCGTGGTACAATGCCGCCCGGCAACCAAGCACATTTGCTCGATGCTGAGCAAACAAGGAGGAGATGCAATGATGCACGATCTCTCACCCCTCGGGATTACCCGACCCGGCCAGATTTTCGCCAACCTCAGCGCGCCACAGCTTGTCGAAGCGGCGCTGGCGCGCGGCGAAGGCGTGCTCAGCTCAACGGGCGCGCTGGTGGCGCGCACCGGCAAGCGCACTGGCCGCTCGCCCGGCGACAAATTCGTGGTGCAGCGCCCCGGCGCCGAAAGCGCCGAGCGAGTCGCGTGGGGCAAGGTCAACCAGCCGCTCGCGCCCGAAGTTTTTGAGCGCCTCCATGCGCGTGTGGCCGCCTACCTGCAGGGCCGCGACCTGTTTGTGCTCAACGCGGCTGCTGGTGCGGATGCGCGCTACGGCCTGCCCATCCGCGTCGTGACCGAGTTCGCCTGGCACGCGCTGTTCGCCCAGCAGCTGTTTCGCCGCCTCGACGCGGCCGCGCAGGACAGCCACCAGCCGGCCTGGACGGTGCTGGCCGCGCCGCGCTTCCTGGCCGACCCCGCGCTCGACGGCACGAAATCCGAAACCGCCGTAGTGCTCGACATTGAGCGCAAGCTGGTGCTGATCTGCGGCGGCACCGAGTATGCCGGCGAGATCAAGAAGGCGATCTTCACCGTGCTGAACTATGTGCTGCCGCAGCAGGGCGTGTTTCCCATGCACTGCTCGGCCAACATCGGCGCGGATGGCAGCAGTGCGCTGTTCTTCGGTCTGTCTGGCACCGGCAAAACCACCCTTTCCGCCGACCCCGCGCGCCGCCTGATTGGCGACGACGAGCACGGCTGGAGCGACCACGGCATTTTCAACTTCGAGGGCGGCTGCTACGCCAAGTGCGTCAATCTCTCGCAGGCCAGCGAGCCGCAGATCTGGAACGCGATTCGCTTTGGCGCAGTGGCGGAAAACGTGATGATCGACGCCACCAGCCGCGTGGCCGATTTCGGCAATATCTCGCTCACCGAAAACACGCGCGTGGCCTACCCGGTTGAGTTCATCGACAACGCCGAACTGAGCGGGCAGGGCGCGCATCCGCGCACGATTCTGTTCCTCACCGCCGACGCCTTTGGCGTGCTGCCGCCGATCGCCCGCCTGACGCGCGAGCAGGCGCTGTACCACTTCCTGTCAGGCTACACTGCCAAGCTGGCCGGCACCGAGGTTGGCCTGAAGGAGCCAGAAGCGACCTTCTCGACCTGCTTTGGCGCGCCGTTTCTGCCACTCGCGCCCGAGGTGTATGCGCAGATGCTGGGCGAGAAGATGGACAAGCACGGCGTGCGCGTGTTCCTCGTCAACACGGGCTGGAGCGGCGGACCGGCCGGCGTGGGCCAGCGCATCAAGCTCGCCTACACGCGCGCCATGGTCAGCGCGGCGCTGGGCGGCCAGCTCGACGGCGTGCCAACCTACACCGACCCGCTGTTCGGGCTGCACGTGCCCACCCGCGTCGAGGGTGTGCCCGACGCCGTGCTGCGCCCGCGCGAAACCTGGCCCGACACGCGCATCTACGACGAGAAGGCCCGCGACCTGGCGCGCCGCTTCGCGGAAAATTTCAGGAAGTTCGCGAACGCGCCCGCCGCCGTGCAGGCCGCCGGCCCGCGTGTGTAGCGCTGCTGTCGCCCGCACTAGCACATAAACGTTTGCCGATACGCACGAAGATTACGCACTATGGAGCCAAGCGCGTAGTCTTCGTGCGTATTTCTCTCCCAGACGCATTGGT
>LJCR01001405.1 GCA_001399705.1 Kouleothrix aurantiaca | reverse complement strand
GATCTGCGGGTTGGGCGTAAAGCCCATCGCCTGCAGTTCGTCTTTCACGCGCTGGAGAATCGGCATGTCGTCGGCCAGGCGGTAGGCGTCGTATTTGTGCGTAATTTCAACCTGAACGCTGGCGCCGCGCGCGCGGGCTGCTTCTTCAAACGCGCCAACCATGGCCTGCACCTGCGCCACGAGCTTGTCTTGGTCGTGGCTGCGGGCCTCGCCCCACAACTCAACCCGGTCGGGCACAATATTCGTGGCCTCGCCGCCCTTGATGATGCCGAAATTCGCGGTTGTTTCTTCGTCGATCCGGCCCAGCGGCATGGCTGCCAGCGCCGCCGCTGCAATACCAATTGCGTTGATGCCGCGTTCAGGCGCGACACCAGCATGCGCCGCGCGGCCCTGCACCACCACGTACAGGCTGTCTTGCGAGGGCGCGCCAATGGTGATGCCGCCAAACTCCCCGCCCGAGTCGAGCGTAACACCTTCGCGCGCCTGGAGCTGACTCGTGTCGAACTGGGCCGCGCCACGCAGGCCAACTTCTTCCTGGACGGTGAACACGATCTCGGCCGCGCGGTGTGGGCCGCCCGCCTCAAGCGTCGCGCGCACCCCTTCGAGGATCGCCGCCACCCCGGCCAGGTCGTCCGCGCCGAGCACGGTGTCGCCGCCCGAGCGGATCACACCATTTTCCACCACCGGCTGCACGCCGTGGCAGGGCGCGACACTATCCATATGCGCGTTCAGCAGCAGCGGCACGCCCTCGCCCGGCACACGCGCCAGCAGGTTATGAATCGCGTCTTCGGCAACCGTCAGGCCCATGCCTTCGAGGATGCCACGCACGTGCGTGGCGATGGGGCCTTCGCCGCCCGAAGGATTATCGATCTGTACCAACTCAAGGAATGTTGACAGCAGCCGTTCGCTTTTTACCATATGTTCCCTCATCCCGGCACACGCGGCCGCATTAGCCGCAGCGCCCTAGTGAGAAATTACAACACTGATGTTACAACTTACTGGCCTTCAAGATCAAACGCCGCCTTGAGCACATCGCCAGCCAGGCGCGCGCCGACGCCCGCGCCATCGCGACCATTTTCGACCATTACCGCCACGGCGTAGCGCGGCTTATCGACTGGCGCGATCGCAATAAACCAGGCGTGCGGCACGGTGCCTGCGCCATGCTCAGCCGTTCCCGATTTGCCGCCTACCAATGCCACGCTAGGGCTGACCTGCTGAGCCGCTGTGCCGAAGCCATATTCCACCCCAGCGCGCATGTTTTTGCGCATCTGCGCCGCTATCGAGCTCGATATCGCACGGCGGATGGCGCGCGGCCCGCGTGACACTACCACGCTGCCATCGGGGCGAGTGATTTTCTCGACAAGGTAGGGCTGCATCATCCAGCCGTCATTCCCCACAGCGGCGGCAACCATCGCCATTTGCAGCGGGGTAACCTGCAGTTGCCCCTGCCCAAAGCCAGTGTCGGCAAGCGCCGCCGGCCGGTTAAGAAAGCCGGCATCTTTATACTGCAAACTTGGCACCGTCGGCAGGTCGGTAAAGCCGCCGTAGGTCTCGGGCGCGTTGCGCGGCGCAAAAATATCGAACTCGGCCGACGTCTCCGCCATACGGTCGGCGCCAAGGCGCAGCGCGTACTGCGCAAACGCAACATTGCACGAATAGGCGTAGACGCGCTCAAGGTTCGACGGATCGCCGGTGCGGTTGAACAGCTCGGGCACGGCATTCACCACTGGCGGCGCGCCCGCTTCTGTGTCGAGCGTGTTGAAGCAGCGAATATCGTCGGGCTTGCCTTCCGCCGGGTTTTCCAGCGCGCTCACAGCCGTCACGGTTTTGAAG
>LJCR01001404.1 GCA_001399705.1 Kouleothrix aurantiaca | reverse complement strand
GGTTTCAACTTCCAGCAGCGAGGCGAGCCGCAGCTCGTCTTTGGTCAGCAGGCTGTGGCGCGTGACCCACGGCAGCGTGATCAGCTGCACCGGGCCGGCGCGCGTGTCGATCGCATGCAGCTTGGCGCGGTCGGCAATTGTCACGCCTTCCACCGCGAGCGTATCGAAGATTTCGATTGAGTGCGCGCGCCCGGCCGCCGGCGATACGTCGTGGTTGCCGATCAGAATGACGACTGGCAGGCCGGCCTGGCGCAGGCGGCGAATGCGCCGCGCAAACTCGCGCTGGTGCGTGGGGTTCGGCGTGCGGTTCTTATAGACATCGCCGGCGATCAGCACCAGATCGACATCCGCTTCCAGCCCGACATCAATCGCTTCGTCGAGGCGTGCCAGGTAATCGAGCAGGCGTGTGTGCATGCCGGTGGCCGGGTCGACGCGGCCATAGTTTTCCATGCCGATGTGTAAGTCGGCAAGGTGGAGCATTTTGATCATTGTTGTATGTTCTGGGCGCGGCTGCGCGGTGCGTGCAAAAGTGAAACAATTGTACGGGCGAACAGAGCGCGCGTCAAATAGTCTGGGCGTTTGCGAACAACTTTTGCCAGCATCGGGAATAAACAGTTGACACTTGAGGTATGCGAACATATGTTCTTTTCTGCGTTGGGATGGGGAAATCATGTGGGATAAGTTGGGATAAGTTGGGATAAGTTTGGGATAAGCTGTGTAAATTTGGTAAACGACATGGGCTAGTCAAGCCCGCCAAGTGATGATACAATGGCATAACCTTCGTACATAAACATTCGGTCCCAGCCGACAAGATACCGCCGCCGCCAGGAGAAACAGTTGATCGTATAGCAGGATACACGTACTCCCGTCGCGCGGCGAGTTGAGCGCAAAGCCAGCGGGCGCGAGCAGCGCGTCGTACAGGGCGATCAGATATTCAGTTTGTTGCACCGACTTGGCGCGCAAGGCGTCCATGCCCGCTTCCAGCAGCAGATCAACGCCCGGCTCGACCAGCGCAAGCGAGATCACAGGCGGCGTGCCGGTGAGAAACTGCCGAATTCCCGGCGCGGGCTGGTAGTGCAGGCCGAAACCAAACAGATCCTGCTGACCCATCCAGCCGGCGATCGGGTTACGCAGCTCGGCTTGCAGCTCGCGCCGAATATAGAGAAAGGCCGGCGCGCCCGGCCCGCCGTTCAGGTACTTGTAGCAGCAGCCAATCGCCAGGTCGGCGCCGTCGCGATGCAGATCGACCGGCACGCTGCCGACCGAGTGGCTCAGATCCCAGAGCGTGAGCGCGCCGGATGCGTGCGCGGCGGCGTTCAGCGCCGCCATGTCGTAGACGTAGCCGCTTTTGAAGACGGTGTGGGAAAGTGTCAGCAGCGCAGTGCCTTCCTGTAGCTGCGCACGGAGCTGATCGACCGGGCCATGAATGCCATCGGCGGAGCGCACGACCTCAAGCGCATGCCCCGCACCGAGCAGGTCAGCCGCGCCTTGCAGAATGTACAGGTCCGACGGGAAGTTCAGGTCGTCGGTGAGGATGCGCGTGCGACCAGCGCGGGCGCGCAGCGCAGCAACTGCCAGCTTGAACAGGTTCACCGATGTCGAGTCAGCGACGATCACTTCGTCGGGCTGCGCGCCAATCAGGCGGGCGATTTTTGCGCCAACGCGCTCGGGCGCATCGAACCAGCCCTCGTTCCAGCCGCGGATCAGGCGCCCGCCCCATTCGTGCTGCACCAGCTGCGTGGCGCGCTCGGCGGCGGCACGTGGCAGGCGGCCAAGCGAATTACCATCGAGATAGATCAGCTCGGGATCGTCGAAGGCGAATGCTTCGCGAAAGCGT
>LJCR01001402.1 GCA_001399705.1 Kouleothrix aurantiaca | reverse complement strand
GCGCGGGCGAGCGCAACCTGATCGGCGGCGCGGAGCATTCCGGCCTGCTGATCACGGGCGCGGCCACAAGCGGCAACACGGTGGCCGGCAACTGGATCGGCGTCGATGGGAGCGGGCAATCCGCGCTGCGCAACAAGGTTGCGGGCGTGGTGCTGAGCGATGGTGCGCAAGCCAACACCATCGGCGGGCCGGGCCAGGGCAACCTGCTTTCCGGCAATGACATCGGCATCTACCTCGACAGCGCCGCCGGCAACCTGATCGCCGGCAATATCATCGGGCTGGCTGCCGACGGCAAAACCCCGCTTGGCAACAGCACCGGCGGCATTTTTGCCATCAACGCGGCGCAGAACAACCAGATCGGCGGCACCACGCCCGCACTGCGCAACGTTATTTCGGGCAATGGCGCGCCCGGCACGCCCTTCGGCCAGGGTATCTACATTGCGGACACCAACAGCGCCGCGAATGAGATTCTTGGCAACTACATCGGCACCAGCAGCAGCGGCATCGCGCCGGCCGGCAACTACCGCCAGGGCATTCTAATCGGCGCGGGCGCGCAGAACAACCAGATCGGCGGCACAACACCCGGCGCGGGCAATGTGATCGCCTACAACGGTCTGGGCGGCATCCGCATCGATTCGCCCTACAACCGCGTGCAGGGCAACCTGGTGGGCGTGGGCGGCGACGGCAAAACGCGCCTTGGCAACCAGTCGAATGGCGTGCGCATCGGCGGCAACAACAACACTGTCGGGCCGGGCAACATTATTTCGAACAACCAGCACTCTGGGCTGCTGCTGCTCGGCAGCTACACCACCGTGCGGGCCAATACCTTTGAGCAGAACGGCCGCTCGGGCGTCTGCGTGGCCGGCCCAAACACCACGCTGGACGCCAACCTGGTTCGTGGCAACGGCACCAGCAGTGGCTCGTGGCCGGAATGTTCCATTCGCGGCGGCATCGTCATCACCAGCACCGACGACACACTGGTGACCGACAACACCATCACCGGCAATGCCGACGCGGGCATAACAGTTTATGGCGGGCAATCGAACAGCCTGCTTGGCAACAGTATCAGCGGCAACCTGGGGCTGGGCATCCGGCTGCTGAGCGGCGGCAACAACAATGTCACCGCGCCACTGCTGCGCAGCACCGCAAACGACATGCTGCGCGGCCAGAGCTGCGCCTCCTGCCGCGTCGAGGTCTTTACCGACACAACCAACCAGGGGCGCGATTTTGTTGGCGCGACGGTGGCCGGCAGCGACGGCAGCTTCGCGCTTGCGCTCGACCCCGAGAAGCTGAGCGGCCCGCGCCTGACGGCCACCCAGACCGACGCGCTCGGCAACACATCTCCGTTTGCCACTGCCGTCGCCGCGCCGCGGCCTGCCCCACCACCACCACCGGCCACAAGCTGGCTGTACCTGCCCATCGCCCAGCGCTAAGCGCAGACAGCAGCTCGCAGCCGGCAGGAAGCAGGCGGCAGGGACCTTTCCCGCTCCACCACGCGCTCTCGCTGGCACACACGTGGCCGCTTGTTCTGCAAACCGCTATACGCTTGCTGGAATGAGCTTCAGCGGCAGCGCGCGCCCGGCAGCTGCGGTACAATACGCGCAGCTGTGATGCCACATCTGTTTGCATACATATGGTTTACGCGCTACGCACTCGATAGCCAGCTACAAGTACATCGTGCGGAATCAGCAAACCTCGCATAAAGTCAAAACAAGCACACCAATGCCGCAACCGCCAAAAACACGCGCGCCCGCGCTGCGCCATGCCTACGAAGAACATGGCGCGCAGGGCTACTACGAGCGCTACGGCGCCGAGTACCGCAACCCGCACGAGCCGAT
>LJCR01001403.1 GCA_001399705.1 Kouleothrix aurantiaca | reverse complement strand
ACGCGGTTCTAGCCGTTCGAGCCCGACTGCGGGTAGAAGTAGGGCAGCGGGGTGGCCGTGCCGCCGCCGTTGACGAAGTAGGTCTCCGTCGGGAACGCATCGCGCTCGTGCACGCTGATCGTGTAGCGCACGTTCAGGAAGCGCGCGGCCAGGAACGGCGTCAGCAGGATGAGGCGTGGGCGCTCGATAATCTCCACCTGCACGCAGGTGTGCGTCGGCGACTGGCGCACCTGCAAGAAGCGGCCGTTCTGCAGGACGCTGAAGTAGCCGCCCGGCGCGAGCTTGGACGCCGCATTGATCGCGGCCCCGTTGAACGGGAAGTACTCCCAGAAGAGCACCGGCTCGCCGTTCGCGGTCAGCGGCACAAAGTAGATATCCGACTCGTAGGTGCCGACCACGCCGCCGGCGGCCGGGTCTTCGACGATCATGTCATCGACAATGACCTCGATCTTCTCGCCCTCGATGAGCAGGTACTTGCCAGTGCGCATCTCGTCGCGCCTCCGCGTCATCTCGCTGGCGGCGGCGCTGCGCACGAGCGTGGTGGGGTTGCAGCCGACGGTGGCGTACACGCACGGCCAGATGTTGGTCAGCGCCCAGAACGCGCCGTAGCGCATCGTCAGCGCCCACTTGACCTCCAGGCCAAGCTGCTCGGAGAGGCGGCGCAGATTAGTGACGACGTTGGCGATCACGTTGTAGAACGTGTTGCCGTTGCTGTTCACATTCACGCCGGCCATGTCGATCACAATACTGTCGGCGGCCGGGCAGGCCACGCCGCTGATAGCATCGCGCTTGCCGGTGCCAATCAGCAGATCGAGGCCGCGATACTGCTGCCAGCCCGCGCTGCCGGCGGTTGTCTGGGGGTTGCCGGTGTAGATGTAGCGTGCGTAGTCGCGGAAGTAGCCCGCGTAGAGCGCGGCCAGCTTATTCTCGGCCTCATCCTGCAGCGCGCGGCCCCAGTCGATCGCGGCCGGCGGGACGTTCTCGCCCATATTCGGCTGCCCAAACAGCACGTTATCGGTGAACTCGCCCCGGTTGGTGACCTGGCCGGCGTACTTGATGTTCAGCACCTGCGACATGCGGCCCTGCTGCCCGAACGGGTGCTGCTGCTTGCACAGCTTGAACTGCCCGACCAGCGGCCAGTCGGTACAGGCGGCGGTCGGCTCGGTACCCGTGCTGGCCGTCAGGCCGGTCAGGATGCCAAAGATCTCGTTGGTCTCCACGCTCGGGCGCACCGGGAGCCGGCCCGAGAGGCCGCGCGGCATAATCATCGCATTGACGATGCGCTTTTGCAGGCCCGGCGTGGCGAGCAGGCCGCCCGGCCCGTGCAGCTGCGTGCCCGCGCTGGCGCTGGCGTCCTTGGCCGACGCCAACCAGTTCATCAGCTGGATCGCGTCGGGGGTGAGGGTTGGCGTTGCCTCGGTCATAGTCCATTTTCTCCTTGTGGATACACGGTCGTAAAGCGGGCGGCGCCGCCCGTTATTCGGTCGGCGGGGTCAGCTGCCAGCCGCCCGGGCCATACTGCATGGCCGCGCCGGGAGCAGCGTAGATTTCAGGGAACAGGGCCGCCGACGCGCCGGCCATGGGCCGGGTCGGGTCGGCCAGATACTCGGGCTTGGGCACCTCGGGTGTGGTCGGGCCGGCGCTTTTGAGGGCGGCCTCCACATCGGGCGAGAGCGTGACGGCGGGCGCGTCCCCTTCGAGCTGCGCCAGGCGGGCCTCCAGCTGTGTGAGCGCGCCCGCCTCTTTGGTGGCCGCGCCACTGAACATCGACTTCAGCTCGTTCATATGGCTGGCCATTTTGCCGGCAATGTCGAGCTGCTTGATCAGCGGCTCGAGCG
>LJCR01001401.1 GCA_001399705.1 Kouleothrix aurantiaca | reverse complement strand
CATCGTACACGCGCGCAATACGGCTGTGCTGGCCCGCCGCCACGCCCGCCGCTGAGGCCACAGCGATCTCGCCCGCGCCAACAAAACCGAAACCAAGCCGTTCTTTCATAAAGGTTCATTCCTGTTTGCCCAAACCCTGGTACTCGCGCCGATCATAGCAGACTTCCGGCGCAGCTATTTCTGACACGCCATAGTACCCCAAGCTTTACGCCTTTGCTCGCGCTTTGTTGCAAATATGCCACGCATATAGCCCCGGCAGGTATGCTACACTCGCTGCACTGTTTCAATTTCTGCGAAGATCATCAACTATGAAAATAGGTTTTGCTCAACACAATCCATATTTCGCCTACTGGCTGCTGCTTGAGCAGGCGGCCACTGCCCGCGCCGCCGAGCTTGGCGCCAGCCTGATCGTCGAACCGGCGTTCAGCGCGGCCGAGCAGAGCGCGGCGATCGATCGTTTTGTCGAGCAGCGCGTGGATGCGCTGATCATTGGCGCAATCGACTCGCATGTGCTCGCGCCCGCCGCCAATCGCGCGCTGGCTGCCGGCATCCCCGTCATCGCCGCCGACACCGAGATCCTGGGCTGCGAGATCACCGCCACCATCCGCTCGGATAATGTGGGCGGGGGCAAGCTGGCAGCCGCCTTTCTGGCCGAGCGCACCGGCGGCCAGGGCGCGGTCGCCCACCTGAAGGGCGCGTCCTCGGCGCACAGCGCGACCCTGCGCGCGCAGGGCTTCCAGAGCATCATCGCCCAGCACCCCGGCCTGCACATCGCCTACGAGGCCGAGGGCGACTGGTCGCTTGAGGACGGCCGGCGCCTCACGCGCGAAGCGCTGGCGCGTGTGCCCGATCTGCGCGCGCTGTTCGCCGCCAACGACCCGATGGCGCTTGGCGCGGCGGCGGCGATTGCCGAGGCCGGCCGCACCGGCAGCATTCTGGTCGCCAGCTTCGATGCCCTGCCCGAAACGCTGCGCGCCATCCACACCGGCGCGGTCGACGCAACCGTGCGCCAGTTTCCGGCCGAGATCGGGCGCGGCGCGCTTGAGCTGGCCGTGCGGGCCGCGCAGGGCCAGCCGCTCGAGCCGCTCACGCTGGTGCGCGTCGATCTGCTCACCGCCGGCACGCTCGCCGACGCCACACTCGATCTGCTGGAACTGTTCCCCGCCATGCTGCGCAACGTCGTCGATAGTCGGGCGGCGCTGGCGCAGGAACGCGGCCTCTTGCGCTCGGTGATCGACGCCGTGCCCGACACGCACCTGTTTGTGAAAGACCGCGCCAGCCGCTTTCTGATCACCAATGCGGCGCACCTGCACACCCTGGGCCTGCCGCGGCTCGACGATGTGCTGGGGAAGACCGATATGGAAATCACGCCCGGTCCGCTGGCCGAGCAGTATTTCGCCGACGAGCAGGCCGTGATGGATTCGGGCGTGCCGCTGCACGACCGCGTCGAGCCGGTGATCATCCAGCCAAGCGGCGAGCGGCGCTGGTACCTGACCAGCAAGGTGCCGCTGCGCGACGCCAGCGGCGCAGTGACCGGCCACGTCGGCATCAGCCGCAATATCACCTCGCTGAAACTGGCCGAAGAAGAGCGCGAACACCTGCAGGCCGAGGTCATCCGCATGCAGGGAAATATGCTGCGCGAGCTTTCGACGCCGCTCATCCCGATCAGCGACGACGTGCTTGTGATGCCGCTGATCGGCACGCTCAGCGAGCAGCGCACCCAGCAGATCCTCGAAACGCTGCTGGAAGGCATCAGCGCTGCGGGCGCGGCAATCGTCATTCTCGACATCACGGGCGTACCGCTGGTGGACACCCAGGTCGCCAATGCGCTCATTCGC
>LJCR01001400.1 GCA_001399705.1 Kouleothrix aurantiaca | reverse complement strand
CAATATCCGCAACCGAGCCGACAATATGCGTCGGGCGGTAGGGGTAGCGCTCGACTTCCTCGCGGCGTGTGACGCCCGTCAGCACCAGGATCGTTTCCAGCCCGCTTTCCGTGCCAACAATAATGTCAGTGTCCATGCGGTCGCCAATCATCACCGACTCTTCGGAGTGCGAGTCGAGCGTGCGCAGCGCTGTGCGCATCATAATTGGGTTGGGCTTGCCGATGTAGTAGGGCTGCACGCCAGTGGCGGCCGCGATCAGCGCGGCGACGGCGCCGGTGGCCGGAACCAGCCCGCCGTCGGCTGGGCCATTGACATCCGGGTTGGTGGCGATAAAGCGCGCGCCGGCCGCGACCAGGCGCGTGGCGTGGGTGATGCGCTCGAAGCTGTAGGCGGTGGTTTCGCCCAGCACCACATAGTCGGGCTCGTGGTCGGTGATGATATAGCCGACATCATGGAGCGCGGTGGTCAGGCCGGCCTCGCCAATCACATAGGCGCTGCCGCCGGGGTGCTGATTCTGCAGGAACTGCGCGGTGGCGATGGCCGAGGTGTAGATCGCCTCGGGCGGTACGTTCAGGCCGATGCGCTGCAGGCGCGCCGCCAGATCGCGCTGGGTGTAGAGCGAGTTGTTGGTGAGCACCAGGAACTTGGCGCTGGCGGCCTGCAGCCGCGCCACGAACTCGTTCGCGCCGGGCACGACTTGCGAGCCGCGCACGAGTACGCCATCCATATCGCTCAGGTAGGTTTTTGGAGCCATCATCATTCCTTTTCGCAAAGCGCAGAAAGGCCACGATCCGGTGCAGGCGCTGTGCACACGCCCGCGTGTGGATCGTGACCTCCGCGCTCGCCGCGTGGTTTTCGGTTAGGCGCGCGCCACAGTTGCGCCGCTTGGCACCACCAGATCGGTGCCAAACAGGTCGTCGGTCGCGCGCGGTAAGATTACCACATTTCGCCCAATGATCGCGCCGGCGGGGATGCGCGCGCGCCGGCCCACCACCGTCAGGCCGGTGTTTAGGCGCTCGGGCGCGGCCTGGTTGGGCGCGTTGTCTTCGCCGTCGCCCAGCTTGGCTTCTTTCCCCACCACGGTTTCTTTGTCGAGAATGCAGCGATCCACCACCGCGTCGCGCTCGACGACTGTGTCGGTCAGCAGGATCGAGTCGCGCACCACCGCGCCCGGCGCAACGATCACGCCCGGCCCGATCACCGAGCGGCTGACCTGCCCGTAGATCTGGCAGCCGTCGCAGAACAGGTTGCCTTCCGAGCGCGCCTCTGCGCCAATCAGCGCCGCTGGGCGCTCTTCGCTCTGCGTGTGGATGACCCACTCAGGGTCGTACAGGTCGAGCGCGGGCGTTTCGACCAGCAGCGCCATGTTGGCTTCGTAGTAGGCCTGGACGGTGCCGACATCGGCCCAGTAGCCCTGGAAGTTATACGCGGCCACGTTGGTCTGCTTGACGACGCGCGGGATCAGCTCGCGGCCAAAGTCGTTGTCGGCGTGCTGGCTCAGCACATCCATCAGGAAGCTCTTGCGGAACACATAGATGCCCATCGAGGCCAGGCTCGACTGCGAGCGGCGCGGCTTTTCCTCAAAGCGCCCAACCGTGCCGTCGCCATCGACGGTGACAATGCCGTAGCGGTGCACTTCGTGGCGGTTGACGCTATGCACGGCCATGGTCACGTCGGCGCCGCGATCCTGATGGATCTGGAGCATCGGACGGTAGTCCATCTTGTAGATATGATCGCCGGCCAGCACCAGCACCGCATCAACCGACTGTTCGGCAATGAAGTCGAGGTTGGCGCGCACGGCGTCGGCATTGCCGCGCTGCCAGTCGCCGCCCTCGCTGG
>LJCR01000140.1 GCA_001399705.1 Kouleothrix aurantiaca | reverse complement strand
GGTCATCGCTGCCACCTCACTCTACGCTTCACGTGCGGCGAATACGGCGTGGCGACGGGCGCGGTCGCTGCGCAGAGTATAGCATAGTTTGCCGGGCCGCCACCATGCTATAATGGCCGGGTTGTTTCCGCACGAACGAGGCCTGTTCCCATGCTGTATCTTGTCGCCACGCCCATTGGCAACCTGGGCGATATTACGCTGCGCGCGCTCGAAATCCTGCGCTCGGTTGATCTTGTGGCCAGCGAGGACACGCGCAAAACCGGCGTGCTGCTCAAGCACTTCGATATTCACAAGCCGCAGCTCGCCTTTCACGAGCATAACGAGGGCGAAGCCGGCGCGCGGATCATTGGCATGCTCAAGCGCGGGCAGTCGGTGGCGCTGGTGAGCGACGCAGGCACGCCGGGGATTTCCGACCCGGGTTTTACGCTGGTGCGGCGCGCAATCGAGGAAGACCTTGAGGTGACGATGGCGCCGGGGCCGACTGGTCTGGTGATGGCGCTGGTGCTGTCGGGGCTGGCGCTGCACAGCTTCACATTTCGCGGCTTTGCGCCACGCAAGCCCGGCCCGCGCCGCCGCTTCATGGCCGTCGATCTCCATGCGCCGCACACGCTGATCTTCTACGAAAGCACCTACCGCATCGCGGCCTTTCTGAAAGACGCGCTGGAAGTGTTTGGCGACCGCCCGGCGGCGCTGGCGAACGACCTGACCAAAATGTTCGAGCGCGTCGAGCGCGGCACAATCTCCGAGCTGCTGCAGTCGGATCTGGTGACCAAGCCCAAGGGCGAATATATTGTGGTGATCAGCGGGCTCGACCGCAAGCTGCGCGCGGCAGAAGAACACGACGACCCTGACGACGCCGATGATTGACCGAACAACCCTTGCGCTGCCGCATGGCGACCTGGCGCTGCCGACGTTTCTGCCCGACGCGACCGTGGGCGTGGTGCGCGCCGTCGACACCGACGACCTGCGCGGCGCGGGCATTCACGCGCTGGTGATGAACGTCTTCCACCTGATGCAGAAGCCTGGCAGCTCGACCATCCAGGCGCTGGGCGGCTTGCACCGCATGGCCGATTGGCCCGGCCCGATCATTACCGACTCGGGTGGCTTTCAGGCTTACTCGCTGATCCGCCAGAATCCGCGCTTCGGCACGCTGACCGACTCCGGCATTCGCTTCACGCCCGAAGGAGCCGACCGGCCTTTCCAGCTCACGCCCGAGAAAAGCGTGCAGCTTCAGCTGGCCTATGGCGCGGACATTGTGGTGTGCCTGGACGACTGCACGCATGTCGATGATTCGCTCGACGAACAGCGCGTCTCGGTGGGGCGCACGATCCGCTGGGCGCGGCGCTGCAAAGACGAATTCGAGCGCCTGCTGGCCGGGCGGCGTGGCGGGCGGCGGGCGCGTGCTGCGGTGGGCGAAACACGCCGCCCGCTCTTGTTTGCGGTGGTGCAGGGGGGCGGCGTGCCCGAACTGCGCCGCGAGTGTGCCGAAGCGCTGCTGGCAATTGGCTTTGACGGCTACGGTTTTGGCGGCTGGCCGCTCGATGCCAAGGGCCAGTTGCTACACGACATCCTGGCCTACACGCGCTCGCTCATCCCGCCCGAGTTCCCGATGCACGCGCTGGGCGTGGGCCAGCCCGGCAACGTCGCGGCCTGCGCCGCGCTCGGCTATGGCCTGTTCGACAGCGCCATGCCCACGCGAGATGCGCGCCACGGCCGGCTGTACACCTTTGCCGCCGACCCGCGCGCGGCGGGATTTACCCTGCGCGGCACCTGGTACAGCTACCTGTACGTCGAAGACAAAAAGCATATCAAGGCGGCCGAGCCGGTTTCGCCCTTCTGCGACTGCCTGACGTGCCGGAAGTACGCGCTGGGCTATCTCCACCACCTCCACAAGGCCGGCGACACGCTCTACCTGCGGCTTGCGACGATCCACAACCTGCGTTTTATGGCCATGCTGGCCGAACATCTGCGCAGCGCGGCTTAACGACCAATGACGAAGGACGATTGACCAAGGAACTGAGGCGATGTCGGATTTTCGTCCTTCATCTTTTGTTCTTCGTCTGTTGCGCCTGTCGCGAATTTCCAATACAGAATGGCACGTTTGTGCTATTCTATTCGGGTATTGTGTTTGTGAGGAGGAACCGGTATGCAGACTAAGTTTGGCCATCTGGTGTTCAGCATCGACACCGAAAATACCGCCTTCTACCGCGACCTGTTTGCCTTTCTGGAGTGGCAGGTGCTTTACGATGGCGAAGGCATGCTCGGCGTTGGCGACAGCAATGGCGTGAGCCTGTGGTTTGGCAGCGCAACCAAAAGCGCGGCGAACGACTACGACGGGCCGGGCATGAACCATTTTGCGGTCAGCACGGCTGCGCAGGCGGATGTTGATGCGGCAGTGGCGTACCTGGCCGAGCGGGGCATCGCGCCCTTGTTCGAGACGCCGCGCCACCGGCCCGATTTCACCTTTGACGAGGCTTCGACCTACTATCAGGTGATGTTCGAAACCCCCGACCGCATCCTGGTCGAGATCGTCTACACCGGCCCGAAGTCGTAGGCTGCGCGCCCGTTGCCGTTCGGGCCACGTGCCGGCCTGGGCGGCAACAGGCACTACGCTGTTGCGCTGAGCTGCACGATGCTTCCGGTGACCTGCTGCGTGCTTCCGACGACCTGCTGGGTCGTGCCGCACCCCTGCGCAGTGCTTTTACGAATGTACAGCGTGTTCCTGCGTGAGCAGGGCGAGCAGCTGTGCGCCGGCGGCCTGGCGCTGGCGGTAGCGCGTGCTTTGCGAAATCGCCAGCTGCCGCTCCGGCACACCGGCTGGGTCGAGCTCGGCAAGCAAAATGTGTGCAGAGGTTTCGCCACGCTGCGCCAGCAGTGACAGCACGGGCGGCAGCATCGCGCGCCAATCCTTCGACCGGTGGGGGCAGTGCGCGGCAGCGGCATCGCGCAAACCACGCTGAACTACACCGGCCAGCGGCTGGACGGCACCGGCTTGTTGTATTACCATGCCCGCATGGAGGACCCCGTGCTCGCGCGCTTTGTCAGCGCGGATAGCATTGCCCCCAAACCCGAAAATCCACAAACACGCAACCGATATAGTTATGTCCTTAATAATCCAATCCGCTATACTGACCCAAGTGGGCATTGTGCCGAAGGTTATGATGAAACGCTCGAAGGATGTGGAAAGTACCTTCAAGATCACGGCTGGAACGTCGTTCTATCAGATTGGATCTATGATCAACTTAAAATGGTTGTACAAAGCGTCCTCGATTTGAAAATAGCAGCTGATTGGTCTACAGCAGATTATCGGAATACAATGACGGCAAATGGGAAATACCAACTCCAGCTCAATCGTGAAAGTGCTTCCGCTAAAGATACAAATCTTCCAGCACAAGTTGACGGGCCTGGATTGTTTTCTAGTACGATTACTATGACGGTTTACGATGCACTATTTATAGGAAGCATATATGAAATCTTTCATTATGGTTCTACTTATATTTTGGGTATTTACGTTAACTTCTTGCGTATCTACAAAGAATGAATGCCCGACCATTCCGAAATATCCAGGTGCTCAATCACTTGGATTTCGTCAATCGAGTAGCGCGCAACGTATTTCGTCATATAGCTCCAAAGATAATTCTCAGCAAATTATTAATTACTATGCAAAGAATCTTCGTGAATCTGAATGGGATATAAAAGATAGCACGCCTCAAAAGTTCACTGCACTCTACACAAGTACAAAAGGGAGGCCACCGCTGCTGTTGGAAATTGTTTTTAGAAATGTACAACCTAGTGAGACGAGCTTCGACGTATATCTTACAATTTCTGGCCCCTATGCAGGATTTGAGAGTTGGTGCACTCAGGTAAAACCGTAATGATAACTGTGTTGTGTTGGGTAACGCTACCAGCAGTGGCACACTGGCTAGTCATAAATACTTTGCCCCTCCAACAGTGAACGTCAGTATCAGGTGCAATGCTCGTTGTTAAAGCCTGGGGCGAACACAAGGTTCGCCCGTACAGCGTTTGATGCACGCTGCCAGCGGCGAGCATAACGGGGGCATGGCACACAGACATTGTAGAAGCTGACCACATCAAATTCGGGGTTCGGGGCGAGCCCCGACGGCCCTGCGGCCTGAGCAAACTGGCTTGAAGTAGGCACTGCTTGCGGCCCGAGCAAATACAAGGCCCTGCGGCCCAAGCAAACTAGCTTGAAAATGATACTGCCAAGCACTCGTGAGGAACAGTCAAGCACTCGGGAGTGAGTTTCAAGCGCTCATGAAGAACTGCCAAGCGCTCGGGAGTGCGTGCCAAGCACTCTTGAGCAACAGACAAGCGCTCGTGAGAGAGTGCCAAGCGCTCGTGAGAGAGTGCCAAGCGCTCGTAAGTGACAGCCAAGCACTCTTGAGCAACAGACGAGTGACCGAGAAATGACGAAATGCAGAGGAGCGCGAGGGCTACGCGCCCTCGCATCCTGAAAAAGTACTACTCCTCTGGCATCGTCGCCAGCAGTGCCAGCGCATAGCACTCCTCCGCAGAGGTCTCCTCGAACTCGCGCATTTCCGCGCCGATCGCCACCTGCAGCCGGTAGCCGCGCGACAGCCGCTCAAGCCGCAGCGGCGCATCCGGGCCGAGCGTGGCGGCCAGCAGCTCGCGCAGCTGTATCTCGCTCGGCAGCCAGACGGCCTCGGATAGCACGACATAGTCGAGCGCCCACTCGATGCTGCCGTGGAAGGTGATCGTCTGCTGGCCGCTGAAACTCTGCACCAGCGCAGGCAGCGCGCTGACCACAAAGACCTGCCCGTCGAGGTTGTGCTCGGGCATCAGGAAGAAATCGCGTTCGGTGGGCTGCCAGCGCAAACCGCGCTGTTTGAGCTGCTGGGCGAGCGATGCGCTGATCACAAGGTGCCTCTTTTCTGGTACGATTGCGGCTGTGTAGAGCTTAGCGTGCCATTGGGCCGCTGTCAATCGCCAGGGGATAAGTATGAAACTTATGATCGATAGCGCAGTGCGCGACGATGTGCGGGCCGCGCTGGGGAGCGGGATTGTCGCGGGCGCGACCACCAACCCCACGCTGCTGCGGCGGGCGGGCGTGCGCGCCGCCGAGGTGCCCACACTGGCGCGGCAGATTCTCGATTGGGGCGCGGGTGAACTGCACCTGCAGGTGTATGCCGCCGACACCGCCGGCATGCTCGCCGACGCGGCGGCGCTGATTGCGCTCGACTCGGCGCGCGTGCTGGTGAAAATACCCGCTACGCCCGATGGCTTCCGCGCCGCCGCACAGCTCGTAAACCAGGGCGCGCGCGTGACGCTCACCGCCGTGTATACGCTGCGGCAGGCACTGCTGGCGCACAGCGTCGGCGCGAGCTATGCCGCGATCTACCTGGGCCGCATGCGCGATGCGGGAATTGATGCGATGGCGCTGGCCGGGCAGATGCAGACGCTGCTGAACGCGCAAAGCTCGCGGGTGTGCATTCTGGCCGCCAGCATCCGCGACCCCGACGAAGTCACCGAGCTTGCGCTGGCCGGAATCGGCTCGGCAACGCTGCCCGCCGCCATCCTCGCGCGCCTGCCCGAATCTGAGGCGACTGCGAAGGCCGCCGCGACCTTTGGCGACGACGCGCGCGCAATTCATGGCGATGGGGCTGAATGACGGGAACCACGAAGGCTCGAAGACACGAAGATGACTTGAGTAGCTTTGATTTTCAGAAGGCTTCAGAATGCCGAGAATATACTGACTTCTGAATCCTGACGACTGCTCTAGTGGTACAATCTGCGCCAGCAAGCACAGCAGTGAGGCCCGCTATGCCCATTACCATCACCAGCGTCGCAGCGCTCGACATTCGCTTCCCCACTTCGCGCCAGCTCGACGGCTCGGACGCGATGAACCCCGACCCCGATTACTCCGCCGCCTATGTCATCCTGAAAACCGACCACCCGGGCGGGCTGGAAGGCCACGGCCTGACCTTCACGATCGGGCGCGGCAACCAGCTGTGCGTGGCGGCGATCGAGGCGCTTGCGCCACTGGTGCAGGGCAAAACGCTTGAGTCGTTCACCGCCGACATGGGCGCGTTCTGGCGCATGATTACCGGCGACAGCCAGCTGCGCTGGGTTGGCCCCGAGAAGGGCGTGATCCATCTCGCCACTGCCGCCGTGGTCAACGCGGTGTGGGATCTGTGGGCGAAGGTCGAAGGCAAGCCGCTCTGGCAGCTCGTTGCCGACATGACGCCCGAAGAATTTGTGCGCTGCATCGACTTTCGCTACATCACCGATGCGCTCACGCCCGCCGAGGCGCTGGAAATTCTGCAGCGCAACGCGCCCACCCGCGCCGCCCGCATCGCCGAGCTGCAGGAGCGCGGC
>LJCR01000014.1 GCA_001399705.1 Kouleothrix aurantiaca | reverse complement strand
CTCTAGGACGACCTGGGCTTTGAAGCTGGCAGTGTAAGACTTTTTCATACTGTTATTCTACAGAAGTCTGACCGTCTGACTGTACAGATTTCTGGGTCCACTATAGGCCTTCAGGTGCGGCTGGAACTCTACGATGTCCACCTGGTTCGCGAACTTCGTCAGAAACAATCCTTCTTCGAGCCCGCTGTTGCCCCCACCGACGACGAGCACTTTCTTACCTTTGTAGAATGCACCGTCACAGGTCGCGCAGAAGTGGATGTTGATGCCGATCAGCTCTTCTTCGCCTGGCACACCCAGTGTGCGATAGCGTGCGCCGGTCGCCAGCAGCCCGGCTTTGGTGCCATAGCTCGAGCCATCACCAGTCGTGATGCTCAGGTACGGCCCCTCGCGCCCAATGTTTGTCACGGTCTGCGCCTGCAGGATCTCGACGCCGAAGCGTCGCGCCTGGCGTCCTAGCCGTTCGGCGAACTCCGTGCCGGAGATGCCCTCGTCAAAGCCAGGGAAGTTGTCGAGCGTCTGGGTGATGCCGGCCTGCCCACCGAGCCCGGCCTTCTCGATCACAAGCGTGTCCAACCCTTCGCGGGCCATGTACAAGGCCGCCGTCAGTCCGGCCGGGCCGCCGCCAATCACAATGGCATCGTAGAAGCTGCGCTGCGCCTTTGTCTGCAACCCCAGCTTCGCAGCCAGCTCGGCATTGGACGGCTCGACCAGGATGGAGCCGTCTGGGAAGACGATGGTGGGGATGATGCGTTTGCCGTGGTTGATCTGCTGGACAAATGCCATGGCTGCGGGGTCCTGCTCGATATCAATATTGACGTAGGGCACGCGCTGCTCGCCGAAGAAGCGCTTGGCGCGCTTGCAGTCCGGGCACCAGACGGTGCTGTACACAACGATCGAGTCAGTTAGCGTGCGGTCGATCATAGCAGCTCCTTAGCTACCCCCTCCCATAGGGGGTGGGATCATTATAATCAGACGCGGTCTCGTTGTCAAGCAAGTCTTGCAACTACTCAAGTGGGTGCAGCCTTGAACGTCTGCTGTTCGGCGTAGAACGAGGGTGCCAGGTGTGGATATCACCTCCTATTGACAGTGAGAGGCGTTCCTTCTACGATATAGCCATCTGTACTCCTGACCCATGTGGAGATAACGCTACAGAAGAGCCAGCTGGAAGGAACATATCATGGAACACCTTGAAGAAGCGACGCTGCTACGCCAGCAGGGGCATCGCCTGACTCCCCAGCGCCTGCAGGTCCTCCAGGTGGTCAAATCAAACGCCCGGCACCTGACCGCTGAAGAAATTCACGCCGCGATTGTGCCGGAGCAGCCCTACATCGACATCGCGACTGTCTACCGGAGCCTGCAGTGGCTTCAGGCGGTCGGGCTGGTCGCGCCGATCAACATCGGTGATGGCCGGCTGCGCTACGAGTACCGCCACCGAGGGGATCATCACCATCACCTGATCTGCCAGGAATGCGAACAGGAGACCGAGATCCCTGATGACGTGTTTGCGATGCTAAAGACCACTATCGAGGAGCGCTACGGCTTCACCATCCAGCTCGAACACCTGGCGATACCCGGCCATTGCGCCGCTTGCCGCGTAGTGATGGTCCAGAGATCATAAGCGACGGTAAACGACGAACGCCACTGTGCGTGCGTTCGTGCATGCACAATGGCGTTGGTCATCTACCAGAGCGGATTGGTGCGGGTTGTATGCGCAACCTCTAGTTTACCTGGGTCGATACGTCGTGGTCGTCAGCGAATTGCACCAAACACGGGATCGAGGAGCGCCTGGAGGTCAGGAAGTTCGGCGCCCTGGCCGGTGAGAAAGAGGAGGCCAACCACCAGGCTAAAGATCCCCGCCAGCACGCCAATCACAACATAGACGTTCCGCTTGGTACTCGAAGACACAAACCCAACCAGCGAGAAGACAGCGATCAGCGAATTCGAGATCACCAGCCCGACGACGAAGGCCAGCAGCATCAGCGAGCCGCTGACGGCTGATGTGGCCCCAGCCGCACCCGCCAGCAAGAGCGCTTGCGAGCCGGTCTCCGCGCCGATGCCGTGGATCATGCCGATGCCAAGGGCAGCTTTGGGGCCATATTGTGCGATCTCCTGGGAGTGATCGTGAACGTGTGGCTGGCCGGCGATCTTACTTTTCAGCATGGCCCAGCCGCGGCCCAGCAGCGCAAACACCACCATCCAGCGGCTCTTCAGTTGAAAGGAGCGCCCATAGCGCCAGAGCGAGTAGAAGATCCAGGCGCCGAGCACCACAAGCGTTACTCCGACGACGCGCTCCATCAGCGGGTCGACCCAGGTCGGGAGAATTGCACCCAGCCAGATCGCCAGCAGCCCCAGGAGGGTCACGACGCTGGCGTGGCCAAGCGCATACAACGTTGCCAGAAAAAGGCCCTGTCGCGACTCGCTCCACTTTGAGCCGAGAGCGCTCACGGGCACTCCGATACTCACATTCGACCCGCCGATGCCAGCGGCCAGCATCCGCCCGTCGGTCTCCGCTTCTGTATTTGCTACCGTCGAACTGGTGATATCGGTGATCGCAGCGATGTGGTCCCAATCGATACCATGACGCAATCCGAGCGCGAAGCCGAGCCCGATCAAGGCTAAAAGACCTGCGAACACGTAAGCCTCCTTTGTGCCTTATTTGCATAGCGACGGGCGCCAGCAGTCACCTGGCGCTATCGGTGTGTGGCCTCCACAGAATAATGCGAAACGCACCTGCGATATGGATGAGCCTAGGTGCATCTTATTGCAGATACGACTCATTGTCAATGCAGCGGCACAGCGCGCTGAGGAGCCAACGATCCCCACTCAGAGCCTTCCCAGAGCCACGAGCGCCAGCACAACCGCCCCCACGACAATACGATAGACGCCGAACGCGACGAAACCATTGTGCGCGACATAGCGGAGCAGCCAGCCGATGCTCATCCAGGCGACGACCAGCGAAACCAGCGCGCCCAGCACCAGCCGACCCAAGTCGCCGGGCACAAGCTGATCGAGGCTACTCACCAGATCAAGCAGGGTCGCGGCGCCGAGCGTGGGGATGGCGAGATAGAATGAGAAGCGCGTCGCGGTCGCGCGATCCAGCCCAGCCAATAATCCTCCGACGATCGACGCGCCGGAGCGCGATATTCCAGGGACGAGCGCGAACACCTGCGCCACACCGATACCAAATGCCTGACGTAACGAGACATGGGTCAGATTGGAAGTCGTGGCCAGGCGACGGGGAAGTAGCTCAATGATGATCAGGATGACCCCGCCAACGATCAGTGCACCGGCAATCACCATGGGCGATCCAAACAGGACCGCTTTAATCCATGTGCGCATTACCATCCCGACCAGCGCAGCCGGGAGGAATGCCACCAGCGCACCAGTCCAGAAGCGTCGCGTCATTGCGTCGTGCGGGAGCGTGCGCGCCTGCGCAAGCAGATCGCGGGCGTAGAAGCCGAGCACAGCGAGGATTGCACCAGACTGAATGAAGATCTCGAAGGTACCACCAGCATCATTCCGAAAGCCCAGCATCTTTGCGACAATCAAGAGATGCGCGGTCGAAGAAATCGGCAAGAACTCGGTCAGTCCCTCGACAATGCCGAGCAGGACGACGTTGAACCAGTCACCCACCGGCGCCTCTTCATAAGAAGCCGGCGAACGAACACGCTGTTCGTTCGCCAGCAGGCGGTTGTGCAACGGGAGGATACAAGGACAGCAATATGGATCAAGCGGCGGGCGCAGGCTGGAGCGGCGCAGCAGGGCGGCCTGCGCTCGGCTCGCCGAGATCACCTTCGACCCGCTTGAGCAGGACGGCATTCACCGCCACGATGATCGACGACAGCGACATCAACAGGGCAGACCATTCGGGCCGCAGCGCGACCCCTAGCGACGGGTAGAGCACGCCGGCGGCCACCGGGATCGCCAACACGTTGTAGATCGCCGCCCAGAACAGGTTCTGCTTCATCTTGCGCACCGTCGCCTTCGAGAGGATGATCGCGCGGATGATGTCGAGCGGGTCGCTTTTCATCAATACCACATTGGCCGTCTCGATCGCCACGTCGGTACCGGCGCCGATCGCAATGCCGATGTCGGCCTGCGCCAGCGCCGGCGCGTCATTGACGCCGTCGCCCACCATCGCCACGCGCTTACCTTCGGCCTGGAGCTCCTTAACGTGGCGGGCCTTGTCGGCCGGCAGCACCTCGGCGAAGAATCGCTCGATGCCCAGCTCGCGGGCGACTGCGGCAGCAGTACGGGCATTGTCGCCGGTGATCATCACCGCCTCGATCGCCTGCTCCTTGAGCCGCCGAATGGTCTCGCGTGCGCTCGGCTTAATCGTGTCCGCCACTGCCACCAGCCCGGCTGCTCGCCCATCAATTGCCACGTACATTGGGGTTTTGCCCTGCTCGGCCAGTGTGGCCGCCTGCGCCTCCAGTGCCGCCGCGTCAACGCCCTGGTCACGCATCAGCTTGGCGTTGCCCGCCAGCACCGTGCGGCCGTCCACCGTCGCACGAATGCCGTGGCCGGCGATAGACTCGAACTGTGTGGCGTCGACCACCCTAACCCCACGTTGGCGCGCGCCCGCGACAATCGCTTCGGCCAGCGGGTGCTCCGAGCCCTGCTCGGCCGACGCGACCAGGTGCAGCAGTTCCTGTTCGGACGTGCCTCCCACCGTCACTACGTCGGTCAGCGCGGGCTTGCCCTCAGTCAGCGTGCCGGTCTTGTCCAGCACGATCGCAGTAACTCCCGAGACGTTCTCGAGTGTCGCAGCATCCTTGATCAGAATGTTGTACTTGGCGCCGACGCCCGTCCCGACGGCAACTGCCGTCGGCGTCGCCAGGCCAAGCGCGTCGGGGCAAGCGATCACGACGGCGGAAATTGCGAAGGTCAGCGCAGTGATGAGCGCCGCGCCGCCGAAGAAGTACCAGGCGAGAAAGGTAATGACACCCGACCCGACCGCCAGGATGACCAGATACTGCGCGGCACGGTCGGCCAGTCGCTGCCCTGGCGCTTTCGAGTTCTGCGCGCGCTGCACCAGGTCGACAATCTGCGCCAGCGTGGTATCGGCGCCAACCTTGGTCGCACGGAAGCGCACGCTGCCGCTGCGGTTGATCGAACCAGCGATCACCCCATCGCCGGGTCGCTTGGTGACCGGCACGCTCTCGCCCGTGACCAGCGCCTCGTCGATGCTGGTCTCGCCCTCAGTCACCTCGCCATCGACCGGCACCTTATCGCCGGGCTTGAGTACTACGATCTCGTCAACCTGCACCTCGCTGCTGGGGATGGTGAGCTCCTGCCCGTCGCGCAACACGGTTGCCTGCGGCGGCACGAGATCAAAGAGCGCGCGCAGTGCCTCATTCGTTCCACGTCGCGAGCGCATCTCCATCCAGTGACCGAACAGCACGAACGTGATCAGCATCGCCGCGGCCTCGAAGAACGACTCGCCGCCGATGAAGGTGATCAGCACGCTGAAGACGTAGGCCGCCAGCACACCGGTCGCGATTAACACGCTCATGTTGAGCATGCCGCGCCGCAGCGACTGGTAGGCGCCAGCGATGAACATCCAGCCGCAGTAGAATACGATCGGCGTGGTCAATATGAGCATGATCAGGTTCATATCCAGGCCAAAGGTGGGCAGGCGCACGCCGAACAGGTTCATGCCAAGCGGGGCGTAGAGCACGGTCGGGATGGTCAGCAGCAGCGCGATGAAGAACTTGTTTCGCATGTCGCGCTCCATCGCCGCGGCCATACCGGGGTCGGACATATCGTGCCCCATTGCGGCGTGGTCCATCCCAACCATCTCGTGGCCCATTGCAGCATGATCCATCGCCCGCATATCGTGGCCCATCGCCGCGTGATCGACCGTTTGAGCAGCTTCCTTGCCAGCCATCGGATGTTCCTTCGGCATCGGGTGATCCATGTCCGTGTGCGCGCGATGGTCCATCGCCGGCGCAGTCGGAGCAGCGCGTGTTGCCCAGCGCGAGGGATCTGCGTCAGTCGCAGGCTGCTCGTACTGCATGCGATCGTGCTTTGTGCCCATAGTGATGGGCTGGACGTCGACGGCATGCTGCAATCGCTGGAGCCGGCGCGCCTCCGAAGGCTGTGCGTGGCCGGCGTGATCGTGCGCGCCATCGGCTGGTGCGCACACGCAGCCGGTGCTGGCGATCACGCGCTCGATCTCCTCGGCGCTGATCATCCCAGCGTGGTAGCCGACGTGGACCACGTTGTTGGCCCAGTCGAGGTGAACGCTGGTAACGTGCGGCTGGCTGCGCAGCGCCTGCTCGACCGCCTCAGCGCACTCGGTGCAGTAGATATCATCCAGTTTAAAGGTTCCATGGTGTTCCGCGTGTGATGTCGGATGTGCCATCTTCTTTCCCCCCTATCTTAAACAACCGCCACTCGCAAGCGAGTGGTGAAGAACGGTGTTTTGAACCCAGCTCGTATCGTTCGTGGTTGAGTAAGCGCTGTCATTCGTTCGGCTCCTATCTCTGCTACATAATCAAGCGCTCAGCGCTGCAGGGAGACTCATGGCTGCGCATACGCCCTGTCAAGTTCCTGCAAGCTGGATGGGTGTTTGACGCCGTGCGCGAGATACGCGCTGCCCCATAGCCATTCCTGCACTACGAGCGGCCCGAGCAGCTGTTCCAGATACGTCCAGGGGCGTGTCGTGTCCGCAAGGTTTGTAATATAGGGCAGCGAGTAGAGGAGCGTGATCAGATTCAGCACAACCCCACGCAGTCCGCGTGCGCATTTCCCGCCACCTGCCACGAACCGTCCGTCGGGCCGCAATGCTCGGACTGCCTGCGCGACTGCGCGCGGCGAGGTCATGATATCGTGCGTATAGAAACCGTTTCTTGAACTTCTAGCGTTGTATCGTGTTTTCTGGCGTTCTGTTGCACAAATCTACCCCTTCTGCTATACTTCCAAGTGAGAACACCCGTTCTATGATTGATACGAGTCTCGCGATGCGTCTTGTCGAACACCATCGTATTGATCGGCACGATCCGCGCTTTGCCGCGATCGACGCCGCCGCGTTCGCCTCGAAGAATCTCTACAATGCGGCCAACTACGTGGTGCGTCAAGCCTATATCTTTCGCGCTGAACGCATCCACTACCCAGCACTGGCCCACCAGATGCGCCAAACCGAGCCGTATCGCGCTTTGCCCGCGAAGGTCGCCCAATGGGTACTCAAACAAGTCCGCGTGGCCTGGGAGAGCTACTTCGCGGCAGTGTCCGCCTGGAAGGCTGACCCATCGCGCTTTCTGGGACGCCCCCGGCTCCCCAAATACCTCGGTAAGCAAGGCCGCAACGTGCTGACCTATACCATCCAGGCCATCAGCCGTCCACTGCTGCGGCAGGGCATCATTCAACCGTCCGGCCTCCCCATCCAGGTGCAAACACGGCAGACCGCCGTGCAGCAAGTGCGGATTGTCCCGCACGGCACTCACTACACTATCGAGGTCGTCTATCAGCAACCGATCACCCCCGCTCCGCTCGATCCCGCGCTGGTGGCAGCCATCGATATTGGGGTCAACAACCTCGCGGCGCTAACTGCAAGTCTGCCCGGCTTTGTGCCGCGGTTGATTAACGGGCGACCGCTCAAGGCGTTGAACCAGTTCTACAACAAGCGCCGCGCGCAGCTTCAGGCCCGCCTTCAACAGAATCGCCATACCAGCCGCCGGCTGGATGCCATCACCGACAAGCGCAACCGCCGAATTACTGACTACCTCCACAATGCCAGCCGTGCCATCATCAATTTGCTGGTGCAACACCGCATTGGCACGCTTGTCATCGGCCACAACCCAAACTGGAAGCAGCGAGTCAGATTGGGGCGGCGCACCAACCAGACCTTCGTGTTTATCCCGCACGCCCGCTTCATCGCGATGCTCACCTACAAGGCAGAGATCGTCGGTATCTGCGTACTCGTGCATGAAGAGGCTCACACCTCCAAGGTCAGCTTCCTGGATAATGAGCCGGTCCAGCATCACGCGCACTACGCCGGCAAGCGGATTGCGCGCGGCTTGTTTCGGGCCAGCGATGGCCGGCTCATCAATGCCGACGTAAACGGTTCGTACAACATTGGTCGCAAAGCAGCCCCCGACGCCTTTGGGCCAGGGGGTCGAGGCTGGGTAGTACAGCCTGTGCCGCTGGTCTTGCCCAATCGGCAGCGCCAGCGCACGAATCCTGCCCTGGTGTCATAAAACGCTAGACGCAGGGATACTATAGAAGCAGAGCACCCGATCGACTGAGTCTGCCTGCAAGCCCATCGTTTCGGCATCCGCCTCGATCAGGCTGATGTTGGTCCACCTGTGACGAATACATTTCTCCAATGCCCGCGCCAACATGTCCGGGCTCACATCCACCGCGACGATCTGCCCGCTGGGGCCAACCGCGTCCTCAAGTAAGGCGAAACTCAGCCCGGTACCACAACCGAGGTCCAGGACGACATGACCTGGACGAAGCTGTAACTCGTCGATCGCCGCAGCACGCAGGATGCGAAACGGCCACTCGACGAGATCGTAGAAGCGCGCGTTGCGCTGATATTTCTTTTTGATTCGCTCGATATGCACAGATTGTCTCTCCAGGCCATCGCTTCAGGGCCGCAAGCGCGGCAGAAACCGCCCGGTACGCCGCATGTACACACGGTACGCCTCGCCGAAGGTATCGATCAGCGCCACCTCTTCGACATGGACCACGGCCGAGGCTACCAGGCCGAGACCAAACCATGCCCCGCCAACCAGCCAGTTCGCCGACATCAGCAGGAAGGCTACCGCCCAGAGGAAGATCGTGGTGTACATCGGGTGGCGCACCCAGCGGTACGGCCCGCTGGTGATCAGCATCTGCCGTTCCTTGATCTCCGCAGGCATCGACCAATTCGTGCCTAATGTGTGATGCACCCAGCCAAACAGGTGCACGGTGACGCCACCAAGCCCAATGCCAAGCCACCGCGCCCAGGCCGGCAGCCGCAGCGCGGCCCAGCCGAGGCGTTTTGGCGCGACGATGTACATGATCGATGCGAGCGCCGCCGCTCCGCCCAGCAAATAGAGTACCGCTGTCCTGCCCCAGCTTGCTCGCCGCGCGATCACCTTGCCGCCTCTCTGGCGCGCCCGCCAGCCATAGAACAACCGGATGACGGTCAGAAGGCCCGAGACCAGCGCCAGGCTCCCTCGGAAGATTGCGTCGTTCATCGCCTCGCTCCTAGAGTTCCGCATAGTGTACGACCCGCACGTCCGGATGTCTGCGCAAAGCGCGGCGGATGCGGTGGCAGTAGCGCACGTTCACCGCGACCAGCACGCGACAGTTTGGATCACGTCTTACTGTCTCCAGCACACGTTGCACGAGAACATCGGCGTGGGCGCGCTGCGCGTCCCACATCCCACGGCCCGCGAGCGTGTCGATGGCCGCGTAGAGCAGGTCGGCGAGGAAGTGGCGCGGCCCGGCGTTCACCGCATCGGGGCCGGGCGCGGTGCGCTGAAGCAAGGCGAGCCAGCGCCGAAGCAGCGCAATGGCCCGCCCGCGCCACCCTCGCGGAGCAGCCTCCTTCGGTGGCCGGTCGCCCGCGATCGGCACGACCACAATGTCGGTCTGATCGGCCAGCGGCAGCAGCGCATCGCGGTACTCCGGCGGGAGATCATCAAAGGTGCGCTGCAGCCACTGCTCGGTCGTCATGTCCAGGCAGAGCAGGTCTGGCCGCAGTGTGACCGCAAGCCGCACAAGCGCGGCCAGATCGTAGGGTATCGGCTCGCGGTGAAACTCAGCCAGCGTGCCAAGCACAGCTACTGGCGTAGGTGGCACGGATACATTCACGCTGGTCGTCATCGGCGCGCTCCTCCAGTGAACATTTCACCGTGCGGCCGGACAATCCGATCCACCCGAAACGTCCGACCGCCAGTCTGTACCGTTACCACCGTGGCGCCGCGAACTGTGTGGTCGGATAGCGCGGCGGCGCTGCAAGGTAGCTGAGCAGCAGTCCGACAACCCCCGCCAGCGCGATCGCCCCCGTCCAGAGATGTGTCGACCATGCGATGCCGGCGGTGAGCAGCACTGTCACGAAGTAGAACGTGTACAGCATCGCAGGCACGGCGAACGCGAACACGCGCAGCGCCGCCAAGCGCTCCATGGAAGGTCGGAGGACCCGAATCAGCCCGTCGGCCAGCAGGCCTACCAGCGCGGCGACCGGAATAAAGATGTACAGGTCATGCATTACGCTCAGGAGCGCCGTGTTAAGCGTGAGCAGCAGCGTCAGGCTGCCGAACGGCAGCATCCAACGCCGCAGGGCCAGCAACACCACGCCCATGAGTAGCGCCGGCTGGATCAGAAACGCCGTGACGCCCAGCGCCTTGACGAATTCGCCCTCCTCCGGCTGGGTCCCCGCCGACAACACGTGCGTGAACGGGTTGGCGTAGACCGTGAAGAACGTAAATGTGGACAGGATGAACGTCAGCGCGAACACCGTGGGGAATGCTGCCAGCTCAGATGGCGCGTCATCGGCACGCTGCCAGGCCGCGCGCAGCGGCCCACTGGCGATCAGCACCCAGCCGAGCGCCAGCAGCAGGTGCGTTGGGCTGAGCAGCGCCTCGAGATCGTTCTCTACTCCAAACAGGACGTGCCAGATCATGTCACCGATGCCGCCGGCGCCGAACACCAGTACTCCCACCAGGGAGAGTCCGTAGCCCACTGGCAGCGCGCGCCGCCAGTCGTAGCCGCGCGCAACGTTCCTCAGAAAGGCAATGATCAGAAATGCGCCGACAAGCAGCAACGCGGAATACAGCACGCCGTGCCACGGCGTAAAGAAGCTGGTGTCCACGCGGCCGTGCTCGTGCGCCCAGGCGTCCAGGTGCGCTCCGCCCACCAGCGCGCCGCTGAGGACGACCATCGTCCAGTCGAACCGTACCCCGCCGATTGGCTGGGCTTGCACCGCCGGGGGCAAGCTCCGCCGTTCGAGCGATTGAATCAGGTTTATCATTGTCATGTCCTTTCTGACATACCACTCGTATGCCAGCAGTGTATTCCGCTTCGGCCGATGCCGCTACGGTGGAACAACCGAACCACCGCTAGGTGATTTCACCTACTGGCCGGCTCCATACCCCTGTCTCACCGCCCACAGCGCGGCCTCCGTGCGAGAACGAACGTCGATCTTGACAAAGATGCTTCGCAGGTGGGCCTCCACGGTGCGCACGCTCAGTATGAGGGTCTGCGCGATATCTTTGTTGGTCAGTCCCCGCGCGAGCAAGCCCAGTACCATCACCTCGCGCTCGGACAGCGACTCGGCTGGCTCTGGCTGACTGATCTCGCCGCGCGCCAGCGCAGCGAGGGCGCGAGCGGCGATCGCTGGCGGCAACACGAGCTCGCCGCGTCCCACGGCGATGAGCGCGCGGACCAGCGCACTCACTGAATCGTCGCGGGAAAGACAGCCAGTCACGCCTGCTTGCAGGAGCGGCAGCAGCGTCGCCAAATCGAACGAGCTGACGAGCGCCAGTGTGCCCACACCGGGCATTGTATCGCGGCACCGTCGAATCAGATCGGGATGCGGGGTGGGGACGTCGAGGAGCAGTGTCGCGGGCTGAGCCGGCGCTGGCAGTGAGGCGAGGTGCTGCGTGTCCGCCACCGCGCCAACGACGACGATATCCGGCTGGTTGGAAAGCAGCGCCCGCCACGCCTCACGAGCGAGTGTGGTCGGAGCAATAACGATGATACGTGTCGCCGTCGCGGCGGACATACGGCCCCTTATCGGGCAGGCACCGGTGCTGGCCACGGGTCGCGCGGCTAGCGCGACACCACGGCAGACACCAAAGCATGTGAGAAGACGCTCCAGGTGCGCGTTCGTTATGTACACCTGGAGCGAACGCATCTCAAGCGATCAGGTCAGCACAGTGCCGATTGCCTGCTCCAGTTCCTCGCGCTTTGGTACGCCGAAGACCGTGGTGCGCGCGACGCCGGTGCGGTCGATAACGACGATCGTCGGGTGGGCGCGCACACTGTAGCGTTGGGCCAGCGCCTGGCCGTCGGAAGAGTTGAAATCGACGCGGACGAAGCGCAGGCGATCGCCGTAGGTCTGCTCCAGCCCATCCACGATGGGCGCGGTTTGCGCTCACGGCGCTCAGTTATCGGTGTAGAAGAAGATCAGCGCTGGCCCATCGACTGTCTCAAGCGATGCGGCCGGCTGGCTGCCGCCGCACGCGCTCAGCAGGGTGAGCATGACGGTCAGGAGCGGCGCCAGCAGGCCAATGGATATGAGTGACACCCGCATACTCTACCTCCTCAGCAGTCGGGCAGCCTACTGGCCGAACCATTCCTTCTGCCACTGCTGCATCTGCGTGATTTCGGACTCCTGGGCGGTGATGATAGCCTGGGCCAGAGTCTTGATCTCGCTATGCTCGGCCTTCTGCCCGGCGTCCTTCGCCATGGCGATCGCACCCTCGTGATGGGCGATCATCGCTGTGATGAAGCGCTGGTCGAACGGCACGGTCGTGTCGCCGCTCACTTCCATATCGCCCATATCCATATCCATGCCGCCAGTCGCTGCCAGATCAGGATACCAGGCCTTGCGCCAGTCCTGCATCTGCTTGATCTCTGCCTCCTGGGCAGTGATGATATTCTGTGCCAGCGTCTTCAGTTCTGGCCTGCTCGCTTCCTTGAGCGCCTGATTCGCCATATCGATCGCGCCCTGGTGGTGCTCAATCATGCTGTCGATGAACTGTGCGTCATAGGGCGCGTTGCTCTCGCCCGTTGGCATCGCACCGTGATCCATCCCACCCGTCGCGCTCGCCGCTGGTGCGGCCGTCGCCATCATCCCACCGTGATCCATCGTGGTACCTGCGGCGGTCGGTGCAGCCTGGGCTGTGGTTGCAGCTGGGGCGGATGCAGCCGCAGTTGCTCCTGGTGAGGCAGCCTGCTGCGCGGCACCGCACGCGCTGAGCAGCAGCGTGCCCACAAGCATAGCCAAAAGAGTAAATCGTCGAATCCTCATCCTTCAGCTCCTCATAGTCCCTATCCATTGTTCTGATGAACCCTCAGAACGAGTGAGAAGCGTAACGTTCGAGCTATAGGCTCGTCAAACAAGAGCCGGAAGAACGAGCATTGCGGGCAGGAACGGCGGGGAATCTGTGTGTTTTGACGCAGCAATGCAGGATATGCTACATGTGAGGATGAAGGAGGCTCAGGCGACATTCAGTTCAGCGGCTGGACTCGTGAAGACCGTGTACGGTAAGTCAGCTGCGCAGGGCCGTCACTCCCTCCTGAAGCACCGCATAGTGCCCATCCATCGAGTATCGTAAGCTGGCTGTGCGGCAGCGCCGCATGAAGTCGCTCTCCGTGGACGAGCGGCACTGTGCGATCGTCGCGACCATAGAGCAGCGGGTTGAGATCCACTCGGAACAGGCACTCCTCGGCCGCGCTTACCGTAGCCGGAGATGGTGTGATCTATGTAGCCGGCCCAAGCGCCCCGGAAGTAGGCCGGCACGGGGACGCGCCGCAGTTGCTGATACACTTGGAGCGGTGGGCGCGTACTACCAGTTTGTGCAACCGCAGGAGTCGCTACGACAGGCGCTGGCGCAGCCGATTGACCGGGGTGGGAAGCGGCAGAGGCAGCGCTAGTGCCAAGGAACCCAGCGATGGCGGCCGGGCTGACCAGCCGGCGTTAGACCGTTGGAGATCTGCTGGCCGTGCCTCTTCCCGCGGCGCCTGTCGGGCTGGCGGAGGATAGGAAACAGGGGGCAGACGGCCCGGAGGTGTCGGGTCAGCGGTGCATAGGGCACACAGCGGTGGAGGCGGTGACACTCATACAGGGGGCGCGTAACGCACCACAATGGACAAGAAGAATGAGATCACTGCCTACGCGCATGTGGCTGGAACGCTGTGTCGCAGAGAACGAATCTCACTTCACTTGTCCCAAGCCTGTATTGGCGCGAAACCCTGTCAGCGCCCCATCGTGGCTAAAGCAGCAGAGCGGTGAGAGGAGCGGGGACGCTGCAAACAGCGTCCATCCGCCGCGGCCGAGGGGAGACTTTGTGCCGGCGCGCCGCGCAGCAACGCTCTGCACGGATCGCGGCTGGTCGTCCATCCGACATCGGGCACTCTTGCTCCCCACCTATCAACCTGCCAGGCCGATCCGACCGCAGCACCGGATTGCCGTTCCGCACCGTCATCAATCGACGTTGAGGTCGGGCGGGAGGGTAAACTCGACCTGGTCGCCGGGCTTGACGCCGTGGCGGGCGAACCAGCCCGCATTCAGCTCCAGGACGTAGCGGCAGGGCGCCGCGGTAGTGTAGTGCGTCTTGTCGTCCATCGGCTGCATATCAGCCATATTGATGATCCGCTTGTTGCTGCCGATAAACGCGATGGAGAGCGGCGTGGGCGTATCTTTCATCCAGTACCAGAGCCCCGGCTGATCCACTTTATACACAAACAGCATGCCCTCATTGTCCGGGATGCTGGTCCTGCCCATGAGCCCGCGCTGGCGCTGCGAGTTGGTCGCCGCGACCTCGACGCTTACAGTCTGGCCGCCGACCATGAGCGGAATCACCGGTCCTGGCGGTGGCGGGCTGGCCGGCCCGCCGCAGGCTGCCAAGATGAGCAGCAAACAAAGCCCGAGGGACCAGGTCCACCAGTGTTGACGGGCCATCACGCTCCTTTTCTTTAGCGCGATCATCAGAATCACCAGGCCGTCGCGCGTATCCGCGACTGCCTCGAGTTGCTGGAGACTCCATGCCTCCAGGTCCCGCAGCCGCACGTTGAGCAGGGCCTGTCGCCCCCGGCTCAGCGCTAATGCATCGGCCTGGTGCTCCAGGCGCCGCACGAACGTGACCAGGTCTGGATCCTCGACGACGATCCGTGTACGGGCCAGGCTGCAGCACGTGACGATGCGCCTCCTCAGCCTGCCGCCAGCTCCAGCCCCGGCTCAGGCGTCTGCTCGACGTTGCCATAGCCGCGTTCACGCAGCTTGTCTTTGATCTCTTCGACCGATTTCGCACCGAAGTTGCGAATGCTGGCCAAGGCCTTGTCGTCCTTTCCCAGGATCTGGCCGATCTTAGTGATGTCGGCGCGCTTCAAGGCGTTGTAGGTGCGCGTCGTCAAATCCAGGATGTCGATCGGCAAATCGTAAATCTCCGCAGGTATAGCCGCGCCTGGAGCGTGCGGCTCCTTGACCGCGACCGCCGACTGGTCGAAGCTGGCGATCGCCTGCGCGTACTGGGCTAGGAGCTGCGCCGCGTAGGAGAGGGCGTCGCCTGGCTTGAGCGAGCCGTCGGTCCAGATTTCGAGCAGCACCGCCGCATGTGCGGCCAGCTCGCCGGCGGATGCCAGGCGCTCAACGACCATATTCACCTTGGGGATCGGCGTGAAGATCGCGTCGACCGCGATCTCGCCGATCGGCAGCGGCGCGTCGCGCATGTCGGCGAGCAGCGCGCCCCGCCCGCGCTCAATGGTCAGCTCGATCGACAGCTCGGCATCATCCGAGTCGAGCGAGCAGAGGTAGTGGTTGGGGTTGACCACCTCGATATTCGATGGCGTGTCGATGTCGCTGGCGCGGACCGGGCCGGCCCCGTGGCGCACCAGCGCGACCCGCACCGGCCGCTCGGCATAGCACCGAAACCGCAATCCTTTGACGTTCAGCACCAGCTCGGGCACGTCCTCGCGGACCCCAGGGATCGTCGAAAACTCGTGGTACACGCCCTCGATGTTGATTTTGGTGACCGCGGCGCCCGGGATCGACGAGAGCAGCACCCGCCGGAGAGCGTTCCCGAGCGCGGCGGCGTGGCCTTCCTCCAGCGGCGCGATCTGAAAGCGGCCGTATTGTTCGCCGGCGCTCACCACCGTGATCGTCGGCACTATGTCAAGCATCGTCATAGGCTCCTTCTCCCGTCCAGAGTGCTGCAGGAATGGTGGAACTTGCATGATACCATGCAGCACGCCGCGTGCCCGGTCCAGGATCTGGATGACGCTTGAAAGCTGCCCGAATGCTCGAGGCTGCAGTGGATGATATGACTCCCGAAATCTAGCAGTTTGATGCGGTAGAGTCAGCCCAGGAACGGGAGGACAGCCATGAAAAACCTCCAGTTTTCGGCCGAGCAGATCATCAAGATCTTGGAGCAAGCCGAGCGTGACGAGCAGTCGATCAGCGCGAGCTGTTGGGCACACAGCACCAGTGAGACGACCTTCTACCATTGGTAGAAGCAGTTCGGAGGCATGACCATGGCCGAGGCACAGCGTCTCAAGGCTCTCGCAAAGGAGAGTGGCCGCCTCAAGCGGCTCCTGGCAGAGTGCAACTCGAGGCAGACGCGCTCAAGGAGTTGCTGGCGAAAAGCCTAACGCTCGTCGAGCGGCGCGATACGGTCCGATTCCTGGTCGAGTGTGGGTTGTCACCCGCGCGTGGGAGCTGGTACAGATCCCGTGGTCGACCTTTCAGTATCCCTTCCCGATCTGTGACGTGCGCAGTCCAGCGGCCGGGTTGCTATGTGCACACTGCATACCCCCGTGCCATCCCCGATGGCGTAGCTCGGGCTGACCGCAGATCTGATCGCATTACTCATCCTGATTCCAACCCCACTGATCGCCCATTCGTTATGCCGACTAACCGATGCTACCTGATCCAGTCGTGGTGCTTGGGGACAGGTATCTGCTGCGCCTCATCGGAGGCGGAGCGCCGTTACACACAGCGCTCCGCAGCCGGGTACCATTGGCTACTCCAGGAAAACCTCCAATGCTGCCGGCTCAGCGCATCGATGATCGCGTAAATGCCGGCGGCGCAGGCGCTGGACTAGCTCCCGCACCGGCCGAAGCTTCAGGAGATCCGTAGGCCGCTCCTCCACCGGCTCCTCGCCGATCGGTGGATCGGCGATCCTGGTCTGGCCGGCGTGGCCGCACTACGTGCCGGCTAGATACCGGCGCTCCTCGATGCGATCGCACCGCCGGCACTGATAGGCGCCGTTGTTCGTGGGCCGGCCACAATCACAGCAGACAGTGGGCGGCGTCGGTCGCTCCTGCGCGCTCATCTCGGCCAAGACTGCCCGCGCCGCTTGTCCCCATGGCACGGGATCCAGGCTGTGGCGCCGCAGGCGCTGCTCCGCGACCACCGCATCCCGTAGCGCCTCGCTGATCGATTCGACCGTCCGCTCACAGACCGCCACCAAATCGGCGCGGATCAGGTCGTGCAGCGCACGGATGCGCACCGGGCGGGCTGCGGCGCTGACGGCATCCGAGAAGAGCGAATCGCCCTCGATCTCATTCCAGACCCACCAGGTGCGGGCCTGCCAGCGTGGACGCAACTCCTCCAGCGTGGGTCGCTCGCCAGCCTCCCGCAGATCGGCGAGCTGGCGAAGCACCGCCTCGCGCAGCAGCACCCAGCGGCGCGCGTCGAGGGCTTCTCGGACCAACACCAGGCACGTCTCGCCGTCCTGGATGCGCAGCACGCGCCCCCACAGACCCTGCGCGAAGGTGACGAGCCTCCGCCGGTATGCCTGAGCCCGCTGATCGTCGTCGCGCCACGGCGGCTCCGGGCGAGGATCGGCGGCGGCGCCATGGGTGAGCGAGGCAAGCGCCGCGTCCGCCTCGCGCTCGGCGCGGAGCTGGTTATCGGCGCATGCCCGTCCCTGGTGATCAATATCGGCCAGTGCCTCCTCTAGCGCGGCCAGAAGACGCCGAAGACCCGCGGCCACGCGCTGTGTGTGCCGGCGCTGCTGGCTGGCGGGAACGGTGGCCATGAGTTGCGCGACGAGCGCCTTCCGCGTCTGCTCCAGGGTCGGGAGTGGACTGCCGGCAATCGCCCACGGCGCAATCGTCACCAGCGGGACCGGGGTGATGGACGGAAGCGCATACCGTGCGCGGTGGATGAGGAATCCGAGCACGCCGGAGACGACCCGCGCCCGGCGGATGGCATCGAGCGAGCGGTCGATCGGCGACACGAGCTGCTGCGCATACGCCGGAGCACTGGCCGGTTCCTGCCGCACCCGCCGCAGCGCGCGATCGAGATCACACGCGGCCTGCCGTCCGACTGCGATAATCGTCGCGGTCGCGGCAGGGCCATCGGGCGCGATCCGCCACATCGTCTCGGGCCATGGCGGCAGGAGCGGGATCGGTACGGGCTGGGGCTGGTCGGCCTGCTCCAGTCCTTCCAGCTCAGTCAGGAGCCGTTCCACGGCCCAGGCCGTGTTCGCGCGCTGTGGCCCGGCCACACGCGCCTCGATGGCCTGCCCTACTTGCTCCAGCTGGCGCGCGAGCTCCCCCGCGAGCTCTAGCAGCGCTGTGCGGTTATCGCCCTGCAGCGCCTGGTTCGCTACGAGGCGACCGGCCAGCAGTTCAACCTGACTCTGCCAACGATCGGGGTGGAGCAGCGCGCCGGCCTGCGCACGCGCATCCAGCAACGACGGAAACGCGGCCGCGTCCCCGTGACCATCACCGGGAGCGTCAAGCCACAGCGCCACGGTGGTCGCGCGCACCAGCAATGCGATACCATCGCGCAGATCGGTGATGAGGATGCTCCCGGTGTGCCCATCGACCGTGCGTCGGTCCTGGTGCTCCGCGATCGTTGAGGCGAGGAGATGGGCGATCGCCTCGGCCTCGTCTAGGAGGCCGGCGAGCCGGTTCTGCGGCCACGCCGCACCCAGTGATGCGGATGCAGCTGGTTGCTGAGGATGGTTCACCCCACCGTCGCTCATGACTCGTCACGCCCTTTCCGTCGACCGGCTCGGCGCGGTGTAGCCGGTGTCTCGGCGGCCAGCCAGTCGTGCGCGCCGGGGGTGTTCCTCC
>LJCR01001399.1 GCA_001399705.1 Kouleothrix aurantiaca | reverse complement strand
ACGCTCAGCGGCGCGCGGCATCGAGCTGCGCGCCGCTGAGCGTGGTGCTATACATCAGGTAGGTTCCGCCCAGCCCCGCAGCCGCTGTTCGCCCGGTCGCCGGCACCTGCGGCATGGGCGCAATCCCCAGGTCGAGCGTGTCGGTGTACTCGCGGTAGCTCGCCAGCGACCAGTCGCCATCGATCGCGAAGGCCGCGCGCCCCTGCCGAAACAGCCGCGCCCCATCCTCATAAGTCGAAGGCGTGGGCGGGCCGGCGGCGCGCAGCTCCTTCAGCAGATTCAGCGCAGAAATAGCCTGCGGGGTGTTGAGCGTGGGCTGGCCGTTCGAGTCGAGCGGTGCGCCGCCAAAGCCGTTCAGCCAGGCAGTAAACCAGCGCGGCTCGACCCAGGCCGACACCAGGCCATAGACATCGTCGACCATCAGCGCGCGCGAGCGGGCGATCAGCTCGTCGGTGGTGCGCGGCGCACTGTTTGCCAGCTTGCGGTTGAACAGCAGCAGCAGGTAGCCCTGCGCCGCCACCGGCGTTCCCCAGCGCTCGCCGCCCAGCGTCGCGCCCTCGACAACCGCCGGCAGAAACGCGTCGTCGGGCAGGCCGTCGTTGGCGGGCTGGAGCATCTCGGCGCGCTGGAGCAGACCTAATTCGTCCTGGCTGGCCCAGACCATTGCGGGCGGCGGCAGGCCGGCCAGCGCATCGGCGCGAATGTCGGCCACCAGCGCGTCGGCACTTTTCCCAACCACCAGCACCGGCACGCCCAGCGGCGCGCTCAGATCAGCCACCAGCCGCTGCAGGGCCGCCAGCTCGGGGCCTTCGGCCACCGCCCACAGCACCAGCCCGCTCGGCGAGACGGTTGGCTGCGCGATTGCCGTCACAGCCGGCACAGCTGTGGGGCGCGGCGCTGCGGTGGGCGCGCTGGTTGGCGCGGCGGGCGCGGGAATTGCGGTTGGCTCAGCCGGGGCGGGCGAGCAGGCCATCAGCCCGAGGAGCAGAAGCATCCAGCCGAAAAAGCGAAATCGTACTATCACAACATTTAAACTCACACAGGCGCGTGTTCGCAGCGCTACACAATCACCCACCTCTGGCCCTTTCGGCCGGGCATGGTAGCACAGAATGCGCGGGGCGTTTTCGTGCTATAGTACCACGCAGCGCCGCACGAGCACAGGAGCAACCGTGACAGCTGCCTTATCAACGGCATACAACCTTGCGCCAATCGAAACGATCTACCCGTTTGCGCAGCATCAGCTCGATGTTCCCGGCGGCACGATCAACTACGTGGACGAAGGGCGCGGCCCGGCCATTGTGATGCTGCATGGCAACCCGACCTGGTCGTTTTTCTACCGCCGCCTGATCCTGGCGCTGCGCGGCACCCATCGGGTGATTGTGCCCGACCATATCGGCTGCGGGCTCTCGGATAAGCCTCAGAACTACCCGTACCGGCTCGAAAACCATATCGAAAACCTGGGCCGGCTGCTGGCGCACCTCGGCATCGGCCAGTATGACATGGTGGTGCACGACTGGGGCGGCGCGATTGGCTTTGGCAATGCCGTGCAGCGCCCGGAAGGCGTGCGGCGGCTGGTGCTGTTTAACACGGCGGCGTTTCTTTCGCCGCGCATTCCCTGGCGCATTGGCGTGTGCAAAATCCCGCTCGTGGGCGAGGTGGCGATTCGCGGGCTGAATGGCTTTGCCGGCGGCGCGACCCTGATGGCGGTGGAGCGCCCGCTCGACCCGCAGGTGCGCGACGGCTACCTGCTGCCCTACGGTTCCTGGCACGACCGCGTGGCGAACCTGCGCTTTGTGCAGGACATTCCGCTGCGCCCGGCGCACCCGACCTGGGCCACGG
>LJCR01001398.1 GCA_001399705.1 Kouleothrix aurantiaca | reverse complement strand
CCGAAAATCCCATGCGCCAGGTTATCCGACCCATACGACGACGAGATATAGTCGCCAACCATGCGCCCCTGACTGGTGTTCGCCGCCCACGTCGACGACATGCCGCTGGTGATCGTCTGCGGCGTGCTCCATGTCGCGCCAGCGTCAGCAGATGAGGTAAAGCCCACGCTCAGCTGCGTGCTGCCTTTCGGGTAAAAATAGTAGGTCAGGCCGAGCTGCGCGCTGGCGCCCGCTGTCGCCTTGTTCACGGCGAGGCCAGGGATGAAATGATCGATGCCGCTGCTGGTCGCGTCGATGGGGATGCGCGTTAGCGACGACCATGTCGTGCCGGTGGCGTTGGTCGAATGCGTGATCACAATGTCGTTCACTTTGCCGCCAGTGCGGAAGCGGCTATCGCTCCACACCACATAGACGGTGCCAGCGCCATCGATTTCAGCCGAGGGCAGCGGGCCTTCGCGCAGGCTGCCGGCCACGGTATGATGCTTGATCGTCGCGATGGTCGTTACCGCGCTCCAGCTCACGCCACCGTTGGTCGAGTTAAAAGCGCCGATTGCCGTCTCGTTGGCGTTGGCGGTTGGCACGATCACCGTGCCGTCGGGGCGCACCACTGGCTGCCCGCCAATAATGCCCGCGCTATTCGTCGCGGCGACGCTCCACGTCAGGCCGCCGTCGGTCGAGCGGCTCATTTCCATGCGGTTGCCCGCGCCGTTGTCGTCCCACTCGGTGTAGCAGTTGCCGTAGAACGGGCTGGTGGCGGTGTTGTCGCACACGATCCAGTTCTTGTCGGGGCTGATCATGCCGGCGGTATTGGGAATGGATGTCACGACAGGCCACGTCAGGCCGCCGTCGGTCGAAAGGCTGTTGCGGATGCCAACACCCTTGACGCCGCCCGCCTCGGTGAGCACCAGCGAAGAGATAATCCAGGTGTTGTGCCTGGCGTCGTACGCAACTGCCGCGTCGGTGGCGCGATCAAACGTTCCGCCGCCGCTGTATTTCGTTATTCCCGGCAGCAGTCCGCTGGTCCACGTCGCGCCATTATCGGTCGAGGTTGCAAAGCCAATCGCGCACGCGCCGCCGTCGTAGATGCGGCCAACCTGGAAGCCGGCAACGATGGTAGAACCGAAGGAAAAGCTGTCGGGTTCGACGCTGGCCTGGTGATTGGTTGCGCCAGATGCCTTACACGTCGCCTGGGTAAACGGATCGATGCTGATCACGACAGGGCTCAGAGCCGCGCCTGCAACCAACACTGAAGACAAGGCAGCCATACTTGCCAGAAGCAGGGAAGCAGCCAGACGGATGGGCCGTGAGATACGCCGCATACAGCCTCCTAATCAGCGATGAAAATCATCAGCGAAACGACTCACATGCGAACAGGCATAGCACTGACTGCGCGTGCATTACCGCCTAACGGACAGATCATCCTCCTTACCCGGCACGCGCCTTCCTGGCGTTGCACGAGCCTTCACAAGCACACCAGCACCGGTATGCGCTAACCCAGGCACCACAAAGCAGCCCGCACGAGGCGCATCGTACACAGGCCGCACCCAAAACATTGTCGAGCTCAGCGTGGGCGTTGGGAGGTGGGCATGCTCCCGGTGTATTGATTCAGTAATGGGCTAGTGCCTGATTAAGTAGAGAAGCAATGGGGCGCAAAAATACATTGTGTATCAGCAGCGTTTGGGGTGGAACACGAGTAATTCGCAGGAGCGAACAGCCATGTGCAGCGCTGATGCAAGCAGGCCGCCCTATGGTGCACAATTCGCCGCATCGCCGTCAATCGCGGCCTTCGAGGATACCGAACGCGCGCACGATCTCGGCGGCGACCTGCGCCTGACTCAATC
>LJCR01001397.1 GCA_001399705.1 Kouleothrix aurantiaca | reverse complement strand
AGGCGCGTTCCGCTTGAGCCGGGGCCGATCGCGCCGCATATGTGTTCAGTCGATCTGCGATTGGACATTCTTCGGCGTGTCCCCTTTTTCTCTGGCGTCGCCGAGGATATCGCGGCGATCAATGTGCGCTTTCGCGAGCGCGGCTACGCCGCCGGCGAGACGATCTACATGGCCGGCGACAGCGCCGCGCGACTCTACGTCGTCGCGGTTGGCAAGGTCAAGGTCGCGCGACACACCCTGGCCGGCCAGGATGTCGTGCTCGACATCCTGGCGCCGGGCGAGCTCTTCGGCGCGCTCTCGGCGCTCGGCGATCCCGAATACCCCGACACCGCGCAGGCCCTCACGCCCAGTTGCGTCCTGGAGATCGCCGCCGAGGATTTCCAGACCATCCTGCGGGGCTATCCCGCCGTCGCACTGGCGGCGCTCGACATCGTGGCCGCGCGGCTACAGGCCGCGCACGAGCAGATCCGGCAATTGAGCGCTGAGCCGGCCGCGAGCCGCGTCGCCGCGGCGCTGCTCGCGCTGGCGCGCAAGCTGGGCGAGCCGCACGACGGCGCGCTGCTGATCCAGATGCCACTCTCGCGCGAGGATCTGGCGGCGATGACCGGCGCGACGGTCGAGACCGTCAGCAGGATCATGAGCAAGCTGCGCGCGGAGGGGGTTATCCGCAGCGGCCGGCAGTGGGTCGCGATCACCGATGATGACCGGCTCGCGGCGCTCACGGGCGAGGAGACCAGCTGAACTGGCGCGATAGAGCTTTCACGATACCCTTGATCTGGTGTGCTCCCAGGTCAAGGGCTTTTTTGTGCCGCTAATTGCGCTGGATCATTCAAAAGCAGCGCCGGTTCCGCTAGAGTATGGGCAGAAACTACAAGAATGGAGGTTTGAGATGAAAACCATACTTCGCAGCTCCGAGCTGTCCTGCCCATCCTGCATCGCCAAAATCGAGAAGTCCCTAAAATCGCTCGACGGCGTGACGAACGCCAGGGTGCATTTCACAACCGGCCGTATCGAGGTCGAGTACAACCCGGATCGAGTGAGTACCGACGTGCTCGTCAAAACCATCCGTGATGCGGGGTACAACGCGACCGTCACGGCGTTCTAGATCGCTGCGGTGGAGCGCCAGATACATACAGAAACCTGAAATGAGGCAGAGCAATGCTATTCAACACGTCATGGATCACCGATCCGCTTCGCCGCCGCCAGGCACTCACCGCCGCCAGCGGGGCGCTCATTCTAGCGGCACTGGCGGCAGACTACCTTGCCGAGCTATCCACGCTCGGCGCCGGCCTGATGGTGGCCGCGGCGCTGATGGCCGGCTCGGATATTGCAATGTGCGCATGGAGCGCGCTACGCAGCCGGTATATTGGCATCGAGCTGCTGGTGACGATCGCGGCCGTGGGCGCGATCGCGATCGGCGAGTTCTGGGAGGCCGCGGCGGTCACATTCCTGTTTATGCTGGGCGCCTACCTGGAGACCCGCACGCTGCAGAAGACGCGCCGCGCCCTGCAGGATCTGCTGGAGCAGGCGCCGCTCACCGCGATCGTCCTGCGCGATGGCCGGCAAGTCGAGGTCGCGGCCAGCGAGGTGCTGGTCGGCGAGACGGTGCTGGTCAAGCCGGGCGCGAAGCTGCCGGTAGATGGCGAGGTCATCGAAGGACGCGCGGCGGTGGACGAGAGCGCGATCACTGGCGAGTCGATGCCGGCCGAGAAGCGGGCGGGCGACCAGGTGTTCGCCGGCACCGTCAGCCAGGATGGCCTGCTGCGCGTGCGCGCCACCGGCGTCGGCGCCGACACCACGCTGGCGTGGATCGTCCGGCGTGTCGAGGAGGCCCAGGAAGCC
>LJCR01001396.1 GCA_001399705.1 Kouleothrix aurantiaca | reverse complement strand
GTAATGGGCAGATAACGCAATGGCTACGATTACACTCAACCCAGGAAAAGATCGCCCGGTGCAACAGCGCCACCCCTGGATTTTTTCGGGGGCGATCAAGGGCGTGCAGGGCTACGTTGGCCGCGGCGACGCGGTAGATGTGTGTGGCGCAGATGGCGAGTGGCTGGCGCGCGGCACCTGGAGCAGCGGCTCGCAGATCCGCGTGCGCCTGTTCACGTGGGATGCCGATGAGGCGCTGGACGAAACGCTGCTGCGCCGCCGCCTGGAGCGCGCAATCGCCACGCGCGCCTGGCTGGGCTACGCCGGCGAATCAGCCGCCTGCCGCTTGGTCTATGCCGAATCGGACGGTCTGCCGGGCCTGATAGTCGATCGCTATGGCCCCTACCTGGCGGTGCAACTGCTCACGCAAGGCATGGCCGCCCGCGCCGAAACAATCAGCCGCCTGCTGGCCGATCTGCTGCAGCCGCGCGGCATTTACGAGCGCAGCGACCCCGACATGCGCGAAAAAGAAAGCTTGCCGCCCGGCGAAGGCGTGCTGTGGGGCGAGCCGCCGCCCGAGCAGATCCGCACCGAGCAGCCCGGCGGCCTCGCCTTTCTTGCCGACCTGCGCGCCGGCCAGAAAACCGGCGCATACCTCGACCAGGCCCACAATCGCCTGCGCGTCGCGGCCTACTGCGCCGGCCAGAATGTGCTCGACTGCTTCTGCTACACGGGCGGCTTCAGCATCGCCGCCGCGCGCGACGGAGCCGCCAGCGTGATTGCAGCCGACACAAGCGCGCCCGCGCTGGCGATGCTTGGGGCGAATGCCGACGCCAATGGCGTTGCGGGCATCGAGCCGGTTGAGGCCGATGTATTCAAGCTTTTGCGCCAGTATCGCCACGAAAACCGCCAGTTCGACGTGATTATTCTCGACCCGCCCAAGTTCGCGCACGCCAACAACCAGATCGAGCGCGCCACCCGCGGCTACAAAGACATCAACCTGATCGCCATGCAGCTGCTGCGCCCGGGCGGCGTGCTGGCAACCTTCTCCTGCTCGGGCCTGGTTTCCGCCGATCTGTTCCAGAAAGTCGTGTTTGGTGCGGCCCTCGACGCCCACCGCGATGTCCAGGTGATCGAGCGCCTGACCCAATCGCCCGACCACCCCGTGCTGCTGACCTTCCCCGAGGGCGAATACCTGAAAGGCCTGATCTGCCGCGTTTTATAGGCAGTCTGCGGTGTTCCCGGCGTCAGGCGCCAGTAAATCAAAATTTTATATCTGAAATCGCGCACTACTATGAGCTACAACATTCTTGAAGATGGGCATGTTTCCAGCCCGAACGGCTTCCGCGCCACCGGCATTGCTGGCGGCCTCAAGGAAGTGCGCGCGCGCGACCTGGCGCTGATCTACTCGCAGCAACCCTGCCGCGCTGCGGGCGTCTTCACCACCAGCACAGTGGTGGCCGCGCCAATATTTTTCGATCAGGCGATTCTGGCGCGCAATCGCGAGCAGGTCCGCGCGGTGCTGGCGAATGCCGGGCAGGCAAATGCGGGCACCGGCCAGCAGGGCCTGAATGATGCGGTCGAGTGCGCCAAGCTCGCCGCCGACGAGCTTGAGATCCCGCGCGACAGTGTGCTGCTGCTTTCAACCGGCCAGATCGGCGTGCCGCTGGTGATGAACCGCATGAAAGATGCCGTGCGCCGCGCCGTTTCCGAGCTCGACAGCGGCGGGGGGCGGCGGGCCGCGCTGGCGCTGCTCACCACCGACACGCGCCCGAAAGAGCGCGCCCTGTTGTGTCGCTGCGCGAGGGCAAAAGCATAACGCTGGGCGGCATGGCCAAAGGCGGGCGCATGGGCAGCCCGCACA
>LJCR01001395.1 GCA_001399705.1 Kouleothrix aurantiaca | reverse complement strand
GCGTGTACACGCGCTACTGGCGGGCTGTCAGCGCAATCACCGGCGCCGAGCCACCCAGCGACACGCTGCCCGAAAACGTCGTCGATCTTACCTACTGGATGGCGCACCGCCTGCAAGTCGATAACGAGCAAAAGCAGCGCTGGCTGGAATCCGACGCCGCCACGCGCCTGCGCGAAATGAGCGCCGCCCTGCGCGCCGAGCTTGCGCTGCTGCCCAGCACCGAGCCAGGCGAACACGGGCGCGGTGGCCCGGGCGCGTGGAATTAGGGCGCTTTCGGCGCAGGGGTTAGGGAATAGGGTGTAGGGATTGGTTCTTGGTTGCAAGTTGGCGCGTTTGAACGTTGCAGGTTTGCAGCTTGCCGGTTGCAGACTCAATCCCAAAGCCCCAAACCCTAAACCCTTATGCGTTCTCGGTTCTCGGTTCTGTGGTTCTCGGTTCTGCGGTTCTGCCTATGATTATTGGCGCATGCACAATTGTTTTGCACCTGCCGGGCGTGTTTTCGCTCAAAGAAAAGCGCAGCATTGTGAAATCGGTGCTGGCGCGCCTGCGCAACGAATTTAACGTCTCCACCGCCGAGGTCGACGCCCAGGATCAGCATACGCGCGCGGTGCTGGGTGTCGCCTGTGTCTCAGCTTCGGCTGAATATGCGCGTGGCCAGCTCGACGCGGTGGTGCGCTGGCTGGAAGAAAACCGCCCCGACGCGCCCGTGCTCGATTACGAGATCGAACTGCTGTAACCGGCGCGGGTTTGTTTTCTTTTACCACGAAGACACGAAGGCACGAAGGGTTTAAGTTCATAGGTCGCAAGTTGTGATTATGGCTTGCTGCTGACTGCAAACTGCCAAATGCTTGGTTCTCGGTTTTGCGGTTCTGTAGTTCTGCGGTTCTCGGTTCTCTATTCAACACTCAAAACTAAGCATTCAAAACTTCATGGACGAACTGCTGCTCTATCCCTTCCCAGCAATCGTTGGGCAGACCGAAATGAAAACCGCGCTGGTGCTGGCGCTGGTCAACCCACAGGTCGGCGGCGTGCTGCTGATCGGGCCATATGGCGTGGGCAAAACCACCGCCGTACGCGCGCTCACCGACATGATGCCGACGATCGAGCGCGAAGAGCGCGACGACGAGGGTAAGGCGGTGCTGCGGCGCGGCCCGATGCGCATCATCGAGCTGCCGCTCAACGCGCGGCTGGAAGATGTGGTGGGCGGCATCAACGAGCGCGTGGCGCTTGAGCAGCAGCGCATTCTGCTGGAAGAAGGCGTGCTGGCGCGCGCGCACCGCAACCTGCTCTACATCGACGAGATCAACATGCTCGAGGCGCGCGTGGTCGACGCAATCCTCGACGCCGCCGCCCAGGGGCGCACGTTTGTCCGGCGCGGGCCGATGACGCGGCTCTTCCCCTCGCAGTTTGTGCTGATCGGCTCGATGAACCCGGAAGAAGGCACGCTGCGCCCGCAGATCCTCGACCGCTTTGGGCTGCGCGTGTGGGTTGCGCCGCTGGCCGAGCGGCAGCAGCGCCTGGCGATCTATCGCCACAATCACGCTTTTCGCACCAACCCCGAGGCATTTCGCGCGAACTACCTGAACGAGCTGGAGCGGCTGCGTGACGAAGTGGCGAACGCCCGCGCCATCCTGCCCGAGGTCGGCATTGCGCCCGCCGCCGAAGAGTTTGCCCTGGCCTGCATTCAGGCGCTCAACATCCCCTCCCACCGCGCCGAAATTGCCTTGCTCGAAGCAGCCCGCGCCCGCGCCGCCGCCGACAACCGCCGCGAGGCGAGCATCGACGACGTGATCACCATCGCGCCGCTGGCGCTGCGCCAGCGCCGCAGCGCCCATCTCGAAGCC
>LJCR01001393.1 GCA_001399705.1 Kouleothrix aurantiaca | reverse complement strand
GGTCTCGAAGGGCAGGCGATAGCCGGGGTAGCGCGCCGCCAGCTCCCTGCCGGTCAGCACTTCGTGCGGCAGGTTGTGGTCGAGGCACGATTGCCACGAGCCTTTGAACACCCAGCTATCGGCCGGGCCGGCGTCGATCGAGCCGGTGATATGCAGCAGCTGTTCGCCGACGCGCGACTGGATTTCGCGCCACAGCTCATAGGCGCGGCGCAGCAGCATCACATAGGAAGGGTGCTCGTAGTAGGCCAGGCGAATGATGCGCGTGTAGCCGTGCGACGAGCCCATGTCGTGCGGGATGTCGTAGCGCTCCAGCCCGAGCACGCGCTTGCCGCGCTTGGCCAGCTCATACACCGTTGGGCTGCCCGCGCCGCCCACGCCAACAACAATCGTGTTATAGCGTTTTGCAAGCCGTTGTTGCATCGGAATACCTCTTTACCACGAAGACATATATGTATAACCACGAAGGCACGAAAACACCAAGAAAGTGACAGTGTTCTTACAACCTTGGTGCCTTGGTGTCTTGGTGGTAAGAAATATTCAGTGTTTTTGAATGACCTGTTTTCATGCCTTTGCGCGCAGGCGGGCGCCCTGCGGGTCGAAGAACGGCGTGGGTGTGACGACCGCCGGCACCGGCTTGCCCTTCACATCGACGAGCAGGCGGCTGCCGGGGTAGGAGTGCGAGGTGCGCACATACGCCAGCGCCAGGATCTTGCCGACGGTGTGGCCGCGCTCGCTGAACGTCACGTGGCCAACTTCCTCGCCCGGCAGAATGCGATCCTTCTTGGAGCCGGCCTCGGGGCCGCTGTACATCGTTTCGTCGTTCGGGTTCACCGCGCCAACGCTCCACACAGTCGCGTTGACCGCAGCAGGAATATCGCCCTGCAAGGTCAGCCCGACCCAGCGGCGGTCCAGCCCGGTCTGCTGCAGGCGCAGCAGCGCATCGCGGCCAATAAAATCGCGCTTGTCGAAACGTATCCAGCGGTCGAGGCCGACGTGGAAGGGCGTGTAGTCTTCGTTGATGTCGTTGCCATAGAGCGGGAAGGCTTTCTCAAGGCGCAATGTCTGCATAGCCGCGACGCCATAGGGTTTCAGGCCAAACTCGCGCCCCTGCTGAACGAGGTAATCCCACAGCGCGCCAGCTTCCTCGGCGGGCGTGTACAGCTCGTAGCCCAGCTCGCCGGTGTAGCCCGAGCGCGAGATCAGCAGCTCGGTGTCGTTGATGCGCGCGGGCGCAAAGCGGAAGAACCGGAGCGCGTCGATGTCGACATTCTGCGCAACGGCCTTGAGGAAATCGCGCGAGCGCGGGCCCTGCACCACCGGCAGCGCGACGGCGGGGCTAATATCCGTCACATAGGTGCTGGTGCCGACGGCATGATCCGCGATCCAGCGCGCGGTTTTCTTGCGCGGCCCCGAGCTGGTGACGACCATGTAGTGCTCGTCGTTGAACTTGTAGACCGTGATGTCGTCCACCACGCCGCCGTCCTCGCGGCACATGGTCGAGTAGCGCGCCTGGCCGGGCAGCAGGTCTTTGATCTCGTTCACCAGAAGCTGGTTGAGCAGGCGCTCAGCGCCCGGGCCTTTGACATCGACCTCGCCCATGGTCGAGAGATCCTGCATGCCAACGTTGGTGCGCGTGTTGACGTGCTCTTCGACCGGCGAGGTATAGGAAAGCGGGAACATGTAGTCGCCGCCGCCCTTCACCATCTGCGCCCCCAGGCGGATGTGATTATCGTACAGCGGTGTTCGACGTTCGGGCATAGCTTGTTCCTCTTTATCAGCGGCTCAATCTATCAACGTTTCCAGGCCCCTCCCCTGCCCCTCCCCGCGCTCGGGGAGGGGCAGGGG
>LJCR01001394.1 GCA_001399705.1 Kouleothrix aurantiaca | reverse complement strand
CTGCGCCCGCCGAGGCCGCATCCCCAACGCCGGGCGAGCGCCTGGCCACACTGATCACGCGCATGGTCGAATACCGGCGCGACAACCTGGAGTTCTTCCAGCTGCTCGATCAGGTCGTCAATTCTGGCCAGCCGCCCGACGACATCACCGACATGATTCGCAGCCGCCGCACAGCATTTCTGGCCGAATTGCGCGATCTAATCGTCGCGGCGCAGGCCAGCGGCGAGTGCGCGAAAGACGATCCCGACCAGCTTGTGTTCGCGGTTACTGCCTGCCTCGACGGGCTGACGCGCTTTGGCCTGCACCAGCCCGAGCGTTTCGCCGCGCTGTGCCCCCGCCCCGAAATCATCCTGCGCTTGCTCAGGCCGTAAGCGCAGCGCAACAAGAAAGAAAACACCAATGCGCGCCAAAGGCATCAACTACGATACGGGCTTTTTCAACAAAGGCGCAAGCTCGCGCGAGCCGTTCGATCTTGCAGAAGTGCGTCGCGAGCTGGAGATCATTCGTGACGACCTGCACTGCAACGCGGTGCGCGTGACTGGCGGCGACGCCGGGCGGCTCGATGCAGCGGCGCAGATTGCCGCCGAGCTTGGGCTGGAGGTGTGGTTTGCGCCCTTCACATGCGACCTGAGCGAGGCCGAGATGCTCGACCTGCTGGCCGATTGCGCCGAGCGCGCCGAGCGGATTCGCGCGGGGGGCGCGGCAGTAGTGCTGGTGCTTGGCGCCGAGATCAGCCTGCTGAACCGGGGCTACATGCCCGGCGACACGCTTGGCGAACGGATCGAGATCTTGTCCGACCTGCCCCGCCTGCGCGCCGCCATGCCCGCGGTGCCGCCGCGCGTGAATGCGTTTTTCGCCCGCGCCGTGCCGCTGGTTCGCGCGCGCTTCGCCGGCCCGATCACCTACGCGGCCATGCCATTCGAGCAGGTGGACTGGGCGCTCTTCGACTTCATCGCGCTCGACAACTACCGCACCGCCGAGGTGGCCGACCGCTATGCCGATGCAATGCGCGCGCTTGCTGCGCAGGAGAAGCCGGCTGCGATCACCGAGTTTGGCTGCACGACCTACCGCGGCGCGGCCAGCCGAAGCTCGCGCAGCGGCGAGATTGTGGTGTGGAACCCCGACACGGCCATGCCGGCCGGGCTGAATGGTGACTACGTGCGCGACGAGGCCGAGCAGGCGACCTACATTCGCGAGCTGCTGGAAATCTTCGACGCGGCGGGCATCGACAGCGCGTTCGTCTTCACGTTTGTGCAGTACGTGCTGCCCCCACCGCGCCAACCCGCACGACGACCTCGACATGGGTTCGTATGGCGTGGTGAAGGTGTACGAAGACCGCTTCGGCTCGACCTACCCGGATATGCGCTGGGAACCGAAGGCTGCGTTTGCGGCGCTGGCGGAGCACTACGGGCGCTGATCACGCAGAAGCTGCGCAATCCGCTCAATCTGTTTGAGGTGTGGGCGTTCGTGCAGGGCGAGCCGATTGGCATACGAATGCACGGTGAGTTCAAGCGGCTTGCCCGCGCCCGTGACTGTTGCGCCACGCTGCCACTCGGTCGCCGGCAGCGGTTCCAGCACGGCCAGTAGATCGGCGCGCTGCGCGGTGAAGGCTCGGAGCGAGCTGAAAAACTCCTGCGCGGGATAGTCGGTGCGCTTGATCCAGGCGCGCGGGTTGATTGCGCGAATGGTCGGGTGCTGGCTGGCGAGCATGGCCGCAATCGCGCTGCCCCACATCGCCTCCTGCTCCACCGTGGCCGCGAGCACCCAATCGCGCGCAGGCGTCCAGTAGCGCGGCAGGCCGGCCGCGCCCACGCTGCTGAGCAGCTGCGGAAAGACGAAGTGCAG
>LJCR01001392.1 GCA_001399705.1 Kouleothrix aurantiaca | reverse complement strand
GGCGCAGAAGGCAACCACGCACTGGTCAAAGCGCTTGAGCGCATGTCGGGCATTGAGGTCGGCGGCGAGGGTTAGAGCATTTACGATTGGCGATTGACGATTTACGATTATCGATCAGCGCATTCCAATCCTCTGTTTGCCCAGACGAAAGACGAAGGACGAATGACGAAACACGCTTCGTCATTCGTCCTTCGTCTTTCGTCATAACCAGCAAAGACCAGCGATATTCCGATTGCCTACCCCTCGACGAAGCGCGTAACCACAAATATGAACAGCGCGCCAAGCACCGTCATCAGGATCGTCACCGCCGAGCGGCGCTGCGAGTGCGCCTCGGGCAGAATATCGGCCGCGCTGATGTAGAGCAGGAAGCCGGCAAAAAAGCCCAGGTAGAGCGCGAGAATGCCGGGCGAAAGCTCGAAAAACAGTGTCGACAGCGCGCCCAGCAGCGGCGCAACCGCATCCAGCCCCAGCAGCACCAGCGAACGGCGCGTGCTGTTGCGGTGCGCCAGCATCAGGCTCATGGTGTTCAGGCCGTCGGCGAAGTCGTGCGCAATCACGGCCACGGCCACGGCCACGCCGATCGTGCTCGAAACCTGGAAGCCCAGGCCGATTCCCACGCCATCCATCACGCTATGGCCCACCAGGGCCAGCGCCGAGATCAGCCCGACCTGCGGGTGGTGGTGCTCGGCATAGTTTTCTTCCTGCGCGTGATGAATGAGCGTGAGCTTTTCGGCGCTGTGAAACAGCAAAAAGCCCACCACCAGCGCAATCATTGCGCGTGTCGGGTCGAGCCCGTGCTCGGCGCTGAGCGCGAAAACCTCCGGCAAAATATCGAAGCTGACCACCCCCAGCAGCACGCCAGCCGTAAAGCCCAGAATCAGGTGCAGATGATCGCGAAAGCGCAGCGCCAGCAAGCCGCCAGCCGCTGTGAAAACAAACGCGGTGAGCGAAAAAAACAGGACTCCCATGTGTTCTCCCAATAGCCATTGCGGCGCATAGTATACCAGAGCGCGCGGATGGTACAGGAATGGTGCCGCGACATGGCCGCGCCAGCGCTGGAATGGGAACGAGTTCTATCCGCAGATTCCGCAGATTCCACAGATTATGAGTGCCATAATCTGTGGAATCTGTGGATACATTTTGGGATTTTGACATGGCCTGATGCTGCAATTGTCTCTGTGTTCCTCCCCGATGAATATGCTATACTTGCGCCGGTTTTTGCGAGCGCCGCCAGGCCCCACCACGGAGGAATGCTATGACCGCCGAGGACGTGATTTCTGCCGACCACGACTTTATTCTGCAAACCTACCAGCGCCCCGATTTCGTGCTTGAGCGCGGCGAGGGCAGCTACCTTTTCGATACCGAAGGCCGCCGCTACCTCGATTTCGTTGCCGGAATCGCGGTGAACGCGCTTGGCTATGGCGACCCCGACGTTGCGCGCACGATTGCCGAGCACGCGAACGGCCTGATCCACACCTCGAACCTGTTCCATACGCGCCCGGCCACCGACCTGGCTGCCGGCTTGGTCGAGCGCTCATTCGCCGACCGCGTGTTTTTTGGGAACAGTGGCGCCGAGGCGATTGAAGGCGCGATCAAGTTTGCCCGCAAGTACGCCCGCGAGCACGGCCACGAAGACAAGACAACCGTGGTGGCGTTTTCTGGCTCGTTCCATGGCCGCACTATGGGCGCAGTGGCGGTAACCCACCGCGAGAAGTATCGCCAGCCGTTTATGCCGGTGATGCCGGGCGTGCGTTTCGCGCCGTTCAACGACCTCGCCGCCGCCGAGGCCGCGATCACCGACGACGTGTGCGCGGTGCTGGTGGAGCCGGTGCAGGGCGAGGGTGGCC
>LJCR01001391.1 GCA_001399705.1 Kouleothrix aurantiaca | reverse complement strand
GCTTTGCGCGGCGTACACGTCGCCCTGGAAGATTGCGGGCGGCTCGACCTTGTTGGCGATGCCATCCAGCCCGGCCGCGATAGCGGCGGCGTAGGCGATGTAGGGGTTGGTATCCGCGCCGGGCAGGCGGCACTCGACGCGCAGCGATTTGCCCTTGCCAACTACGCGAAAGCCGGCGGTGCGGTTGTCGTAGCTCCACGCAATGCCGGTTGGCGCCCACGAGCGCGACTGGTAGCGCTTGTACGAGGCGACGTAGGGGGCGTAGCAGGCCGAAAGCTCGCGCGCGCGCTGCATCCAGCCGCCCAGGAAGTGGCGAAAGGTGTCGTTGCTGGTGATCTTGCCCACCAGCGGCGTGTCGCCCTTGAAGGCCGACTCGTCGCCGTCCCACAGGCTCATGTGGATGTGGCAGCTCGAGCCGGTGTGGCGCTCGTCCCACTTCGCCATGAAGGTGATCGCGCGGTTCTGCTGCCAGGCGATCTCTTTGGCGGCGTGCTTGTAGAGGATGTTGCGGTCGCACTGCTCCAGCGCGTCGCAGAACTGCAGGTTGATCTCCTGCTGGCCCAGGCCGGCCTCGCCCTTGCTGAACTCAATCGGCACGCCGCTGTTGTCGAGGTGGCGGCGAATCGCGCCCACCAGCTCGTCTTCCTTGGTGCCCTGGAGGATGTGGTAGTCCTCGTTGTAGTCGCCAATTGGCCGCAGGTCGTGGTAGTTCTTGGCCTTGGCGCTGTCAAAGGTTTCGTTGAACAGGTACAGCTCGATCTCCGAGCCGCCCATCACGGTGAAGCCCATTTCCTTGGCGCGGGCAAGCTGGCGCTGCAACATGCGGCGCGGCGCGACTTCGACGATCTCTTCTTCCTGCGTGTACAGGTCGCACAGCACAATCGCGGTTTTCGGCAGCCAGCTCGCGAAGCGCAGCGTCGAAAGGTCGGGCACGCAGTGGAAGTCGCCGTAGCCAGTTTCCCAGCTGGTGTACTTATAGCCGGGGATCACATCCATTTCCATGTCGCAGGCCAGCAGGTAGTCGCAGGCGTGCATGCCGTCGTCGGCCACATGGTCCATAAAGAAGTGGCCGGTGATACGCTTGCCCATCAGGCGGCCATACATGTCGGGGAAGACTGTCAGCACCGTCTCGATTTCGCCGCGTTCAATCAGCTCGCCGAGCTGCGCGCGGGTCAGCATGCCGGGGACAGCGCCATGAACCATACGTCACCTCGTCGTCATAGGTCGCGGGTACGGAACATCAGTCGGCGGATCAGCGCTGCCGCGAATTGCGAGCAGGCCTGGCTGCACGGTGCCAACTGCGGAAATGGTTTGAACTCACACCTAATCGGGGACGCGCCTATTCTAGGCGAAGCACTGGCGGGCGTCAACATTGTGGCAAAAGGCACGAGTGCCGCTCGTAGATAGCGATATTGTCATCTCCGCATCGGGCCGCAACTTTTGATGGATGGGTGGTGTTTGTATATATGTGGTAGAGGAAATAGCTTCGCAGCGAGCAAAAGAAACAGTTTTTTGCGCAAAAAGGAAACAGCATGTACCGAAAATCTCTGGGATTTGTGTCGGCGCTAGCCGTGATGATGACGCTGCTGGTGACCGCCCCGGCGGGCGCGCACACCGTAAACGTCAGCGACACCACGCGCACCGACTGGTTTGGCAAAGGCCCCTCGGGCGCAAACGTCGGCGCAATTGTGCGCGACCCTTCTGGCCGTGGCGAATATGTCTGGACCGACGCAAAAGGCGATCAGCGCCAGGTCAGCCCAATTGGTGCGACCGGCGAAATCACCCGCGAGGCCGATCTGACGCGCTTCAGCGTGACGGCCGACGCCACCAACCTGTATTTTCAAACCA